>CAYTWO010000019.1:7797-31198 GCA_964442125.1 uncultured Gemmatimonadota bacterium | reverse complement strand
GTTAGCGCGCAAGAGATGCGTGCAGTTCGAGTGAGAGAATCGCTCAACTTAGGTAGATATGTTTTTGGGTTCAACCTAATTCTCAAGTTGGAAGAAAGTTAGTTACTGATGCGGATCCTTTTTATAGTAACAGCTTACAAACGAGATGAAAGGGATATCATCACACCATGGATGACCGAGACAATCCTCAACCTGAAGGAAAGGGGTATAGATGTCGAGGTCTTCGCGCCTTCGTACAGAGGGCTCCGTGACCAGGTTGTCGACGGCGTCAGGGTCACTCGATTTCGCTATTTTTTCTCCAGATGGGAAAACCTGACCCATGAACAGGCAACCCCGGACAGGCTCGAAAAAGGGGCGATTTACAAATTCCTGGTCGTCTTCTACATAATCGGTGGGATAATCGGAATAATTAAACTGACCAGGAGTGAGAAGTACGACATCCTCCAGGCCCATTGGCCGCTCCCTAATTTCATCTTTGCCTACTTCGGGAAATTGGTTTCTGGCGCCAGGGCAATATCCTCATTTCATGGTGTGGAGGTGAGGTGGGTCAAGAGCAGGCTTCCCGCATTGAAGTTTTTTCTGAGGTGGGTCATAAAGAATTCAGACGCGATCACAGCGAATACACCGACGACGGCCTGTGAGATCAGATCGATCGGTCCCGCCAGTGTCAACGTGATCCCTTACTCGATCGGGTTGAAGAGCGAGCGGTTACGTAAAGAGGTATCTAGAGATGCCATGAAAACGAATAACACCATCTTGTTTGTTGGACGATTGGTCGAAAGGAAGGGCGTCGAGTACCTGATACAGGCAATAAAGTTAGTCAGCAAAGATCATCATGATGTCCAGGCTATCATAGTGGGGAATGGACCTGAAAAGGAGCGATTGATGAAACTGGCAACGGATCTGGGGGTCGATGACATTGTGAAATTTGCCGGATTCGTCGATGAGAAGAGACTGATCAGGTTTTTTCAGGAGTGCAGTCTGTTTGTTTTACCTGCAGTCTTTGACAAAAGGGGTGATACGGAAGGCCAGGGGGTCGTGCTCGTGGAGGCGATGAGCTTTAAAAAACCTGTGGTGGCATCTGGTATTGGGGGAATTCGAGATGTGGTCATAGACGGGGAGACCGGGATACTGGTCCAGGAGAAAGACATTGCGGGGTTAAGCGAGGCTATCCTTACACTGCTCGAGGATGAAGAGCTTTCGGGAGAAATGGGCCTTAAGGGATATGAATTGTACCGGGAATCGTACAGCTGGGATTCGGTGACTAAAAAATGGGGTCAACTCTACGATGAAACAGTCGGAGGTAAATAGGGCATGAGACCTAATGGATGACCTCAATAGATCGCGATTACGACCTGGTTACTACACAATGCATGTACGCCGTAACTAATATCTTAACAATAAGATATAAAGAATATGTGATAATATGGTTTACGGCTAACCATAGGAACATCTGTCTTAATTCGAACCAACAGGATAGATAGAGGCAATTAGCGGAAGATAGAATATTGAGTAACAAGCGAAAAGTAGTCGTTATAGGAGTGGATGGAGCCACCTTCGATCTGATTTCCCCGTGGGTTTCAGAGGGCAAATTGCCCAATTTCGGACGTTTGATGAGAGAAGGGGCCTGGGGTCGTTTGCAGAGTACGAACCCACCATTGACACCATGTGCCTGGACCTCGTTCAAGACAGGCGTCAATCCAGGGAAGCATGGCGTGTACGAATTCTATTATCTGGATGAGAACAGGGATCTTCAGGTAAATTTCAACAGATTTCGCGGTTACAAATCGATCTGGAGGATACTTTCAGAAAGCGGCTTGAGGTGTTGTGTATATAATGTCCCTTTCACCTATCCACCCGAAAAGGTCAACGGGCTGTTGATAAGTGGTCTTCTGACACCGTCTACGAGTTCTAATTTTACATATCCCTCCGACTTCAAAGGAGAACTTCTTCGGGCCATTCCGGATTACCGGGTATTTCCCGTGGCGAGATACTCGGAAAAGGAAGCGGACGCGACGGATATGCTGGAAGATCTGTTTCAGCTGATCGATATTCGTTTCAAAACAGCGCGTTTCTTGCAGGAACGGGAAGACTGGGATTTTTTCATGATGGTCTTCAACGAGACAGATTACGTGCAGCACTGGTTCTGGAAATATATGGACCCGGATCATCCCGAATTTACAGAGGAAGGGAGGAGGAAATACGGTGACGCTATTTTCGAGATTTACAGCAGGATCGATGGGCATCTGGCTCGGTTCTTTGAAACGATAGGCGATGAGACACTCTTCCTTGTCATGTCGGATCATGGCGCAGGGCCATACATAAAGCGTATTTACATCAATAACTGGTTGAAAAAAGAAGGATACCTGAATCTGAAGAGGACACCAAAGGTATTGTTGAAGATGTTCCTCTACCGTGTCGGACTGCATCCTCAGGCTGCCATTAACCTGGTTTACAGGTTAGGGCTGGCCCGGCTGAATCAAAAAGTCTCTTTCGGAAAGAAGAAGGCCTTTTTCTCCAAAATCGGGTACACCTTCGAGGACGTTGACTGGAAGCGGACCCGAGCGTTTTCTTTCGGCTGTTACGGTCCGATTTATCTCAATTCCATCGAGAATAGCCGGGACGGCATCGTCGGAGAGGAGGATGTTCCAGGGTTACGTAAAGAAATCATGGGAAAATTGAGAGAGATAGAGGATCCTGAGAGGGATATAAAACTTGTCGATAATATATGGCTGAGAGAGGAACTTTATCATGGACCGAACTCGGGTAGCCTCCCTGATATTATCTACTCCCTAGACAATTTTTCCTACACGTCATCATCTCTCTTCGCGATCCCCTCTAACGACATCTTTGCCAATCCCCTGACACGAAAGTCGGGGGATCACAGGATGGAAGGAGTGTTTGTGGCCTTCGGGACACAGGTAAAGCAGGGCTTTGTCGTCGAAGATATTTCTATAATGGATATCGCCCCCACGATCCTCGATTTCCTTGATATCGAGATCCCTGAAGATATGGATGGGATCACGTGTGACAGGATCTTTCGATGAGTATGGACGGTAAGAGCCATCGCTGGACGGGATTCAAGAGATCCCTCTCCATTCTCTTCCTGCTGGTCTTTCTCACCTGGATCATTTTTTACATCAGGTCTCACTGGGCCGACTTTACCGCATTGAAGGACGTATCTGTACGTGATCTTGCCGGAATATTCCTCGTCGCGTTTCTGGCGATATGGATCAGGGGCTTCTTTACGGTCGCTCTGGCATCGCCACTCGGAGCGAGGATCGGGAGGTTCGAGGCCTTTTTTATTTCTCTTCTTTCGACCGTGGGGAATTACGCGCTCCCCATGAGGGGAGGGTTCGGCTTGAGGGCCGTTTACCTGAAAAAGAAACACTCAATAGGTTACAAGGGGTTCGCGAAGATTTCGCTGGCTCGTTTCTGTACTATATTCTTGGTCGATTCGATCCTCGGGCTGGTCTCGGTTTTCCTGCTTTGGAGGGATGACAATGTCTTTGATGGCCCCGTATTTATAGCTCTTGTCCTGGCGCTGATAATATCCTCAGTTGTCCAGACATCAGGCTACTTTCCCCTGGAGAAGAGGCTTCGCTTCCTCAAAGGTTTTATCGGACGCTCTACATCTTTACTTAACCTCGATGGGGTCAGACGATCCTTGATCCTGATCGCTTTGCTAAACTCATCGACACGCTGGTTGTGGGTCATCCTCTGCTTTCACGCGCTTTCTGTCGATCTGTCGCCTTCCCAGGGGCTCATGATTTCCTCATTGATCCCTCTCTCGATGATTGTTACACTAACGCCCGGGAATCTGGGTGTCACTGAAGGACTCCTGATCTATGTATCCAGCATTTTCGATGTCGGTGTCTCAAACGCCATTCTCTGTTCACTGCTGATGAGGGCATCTGTGATCTCCTGGTCTCTGGTGATGATCCCGTTCCTCAAAAGATCTCTTGGGGAAATCAGGGGGCAGGAATCATAACTCAATTAATGGTTGAAAACCGAACGGGTAAATGATGAATAAGGTGATTGTGATAGGTATCGATGGAGGGACCCTGGACCTTGTTCTGCCCTGGGTGAACGAAGGAAAGCTCCCCAATATGGGAAGGTTGATCGATGAAGGGACGCACGGGAATCTCGAAAGCATCATTCCGCCTCTGACAGGACCCGCCTGGGTCTCGTTCATGACCGGTGTGAATCCAGGCAAACACGGCGTCTTCGATTTCATGAAGCCGGGTGTTGAGAAAGTAAATCTTATCAATTACAATTCGATCAAAGTTGCTACGCTGTGGGAGACGTTATCGCGACAAAATAAGAAATTGGTTGTCGTCCACCATCCAGTAACGTACCCTCCTCCGGAGGTCAACGGCTGCCTTATCAGCGGGTTGCTGAGCGGAAAAGGTACGATCAGCCATCCGCCCGAGTTGATCGATGAAGTCGAATCGTATCTCGGGAAAAGATTTCGGACATCGATGTCGATCGGACCACAGATTGGGAAAGAAGCGCTCTATATCCGGGAATTTACAAAGTGGCATGACGTTATCGAGAAGACAGCCCTTTATCTCCAGGATAGGGAGTGGGACCTCTTTATGACCGTATTCAACATCACCGATCCGCTCTCCCATTTTCTGTGGCGATACATGGAAAACGGCGATGAGTTCGGAGACGGGATCTGTCACGCTTACTCTCTCGTCGACCGCTCCATCGGTAGGATACTCGAGCGGGTTCCAGATGACATCAATGTTATTCTGATGTCGGATCACGGATTTGGCCCGTTGAAGAAGAACGTCAACCTCAATCTTTACCTGATGAAGTGTGGTTTCCTGAAGCTAAAGAAGAAGAGCTATATTAAAAAGATACTGTTCATGAGGGGATTTACACCCAACAATATTCTGGGGATGGCTAGGAAGCTCAAGTTGACTGAACGAGCACGGAGCATACCGGTCGGAATGCGTTACAAGATACTCGATTCTTTCCTGTCTTTTAAAGATGTTGATTGGGACAACACCCTTGCTTATTCGAGAGGTCATGTCGGACAGATCTATTTAAATCAGCCCGTTATAGAGAAGATGGGCCTGGATTACTACCGGTTCAGAGACGAGTTGATAGGGGAATTGTACGAGTTGCGGGAGGAGGAGGGTGGTGAAAAGATCGTGGACAGGGTCTATATGCAGGAGGAGATTTACTGGGGGGAATATGTAAGTTCAGCCCCTGACCTCTTTATCGTTATGAGGAACTTTTCCTATCTGGCCTATCCACTCCTTACCTCCGACAACAAAATCGTGACAGATTACAAGGTCGAGGCACGTTCCGGCACGCATCGCATGAACGGCATGTTTGTTGGAAGTGGACCTTTCTTCGCTTCCGGGACCAAGATAGACGATGCGAAGATCCTGGACGTCGCCCCCACAATATTGGAAATTCTCGACCTCCCGATTCCCGATTACATGGACGGTAAGAGCCTGGTATCTGCAGAGAGGAACAGGGAGTAGTAGATTTTCCGTTTGGAGCCGATTAACAGAGGTGATTCATAATTGAAGAAGGGCAGGAAGAAAAGGCGAGATCCGGATTTAAAACGCACGAGACCGGAAGGGGTGGCGAAAGATAGTAACAACCGGCTCTATTCCGTTCTGATCCTGGCCGCCCTCCCTCTGTTATATTTCTCTCCCTATATCTTCGATCCGGACAAAATGATATTCGGGACCGACTGGATCCCCACTGGCGGCTATGCCAGATTTTTCTGGCAGAGCTCCTATTTCCTGGAGCATTTGACCTATCCGAAGTGGATGCCATATCTCTTCAGCGGATTTTCCTCTATCACGGCCTATGGGGATGCCTTCTTCTACCCGCTCAACCTGATCACCTCCATCTTACCAACGGACCTTCAACGGGTCCTGTTATTCAGCGCCCATTCCGCGATTGGTGGAATCGGGCTCTTCTTCTTACTTCAGCTCCTGGGATGTGCCGTCTATCCAGCCCTGTTTGCCGGGGTGGTCTATGAGTTCTCCGGCGTGATCATGACGACGACCTATGCCGGTCATCTCGGAAGAATGGTCGCGGCTTCTCTCTTACCGATCTCGTTCTATTTCCTTGTCCGAGCGCTCAAACGACGATCGTTGGGATCATTCCTCCTCTTCGGGGGTTTTGTGGGTCTGCATCTCCTGGGGGGACACTTTCAGATGAGTTACCTGGCATTGGTGTCTATGTCTCTATTCCTCCTCTATTACCTGACAGGCCGGGTAAAAGAGGGCTGGAAAGAACGGTCCCGGATCATCATCTATTTTGGTCTGTCCATTATTTTCGCTTCGGCATTGACGGCGGTGAAATATCTGCCACCTTACTCCGGGCTGGCTCAGGGCGCGAGGGGGGTCGAGAGAGGATATGAATACGCCACTTCCTGGTCCCTGCCCATTGGAGAGACGCTCGATCTCCTGGTTCCTAATTTTTCAGGGATCCTGGACAGTTACTGGGGACTGAATTACTTCAAGCTCAGCAACGAGTACTTTGGCGTGATTGCCCTGGTCCTCGCGATCGTGACCGTCGCGGTGTTGTGGAGAGAGCGATGGGTGAAGTTCTTCTCCATTTACACCGTACTCTTTCTCCTCTTCTCTTTTGGTGGGAATACACCCTTCTACCACATTCCGTACAACGTCATCCCTCTACTGACAAAATTCAGGGCGCCGGCGATGCTCTTTTTCATGACATCTTTCGGTTTGATAGCTCTGGCGGGAATCGGTCTCAGCGCCATAACCTCGGAAGGAGAGGACAAGAGAAAGATGAGCTGGGCGATAGGTCTTTTTGCTCTCCTCCTCTTTTCGACAGCACTCCTCCTGACCCTTTTTGACGATGTTATTCTTGGGTTGATCAGCGGTTCGGTGGGTGGAACGATTGAGACTTCCTACGGTGCCGCCGAAAGGGTAAGGCGGATCGGACTACTCGAGCGAAACCTCCCCGATGTACAAATTAGATTCTGGATAGCGTCTTTGATTTCGATGGCCCTTTTTGCCGGCGTCTATCTCTTTGTGAAGGGGAAGGTGACAAAAAATCAGCTGATATTCGGGCTTATTCTCATAACGGTTATCGATCAATGGAGCCTCGACCGGCAATACCTCAAACCTTCCCCCGCCCATGACCGCTATTTCGCCGTTGACGACGTTGTTTCATTCCTGCGGCGCGATACGGATGTTTACAGGGTCTTTCCGATACAGTACCGTCATGACAAAGACGGCTTACTCCTGTTGAACGATATCGAGAACATCGGCGGTTATGGAGCAAATCCCCCGAGGCGCTATCAACGATTTATCGGTGCCGGGGAAAGCGTGATGTTCAACCCTGAGAATCTCTATAGAGACAGGGGGCTTTTGGACCTGCTGAACGTCAAATACGTGATCATTCCCCCGTTACCGGAGGACCTTTCCAGGCTTTCACAGGTAGAAAAGAACATGGTGAAGGCATACAGGGAGTATCTGGCGGGTTATACGGTGGTTTTTTCGGGATCTCACTCTATTTACCTCAACCCTACCTTCCTGCCGAGGGCTTATGTCGTTCACAGTTACCGGCTTGTAGAGGATGAGGACATGGTCCTTTCCACGGTCCTTTCTCCCGATTTCGACCATCATAAATCGGTGATCCTTGAAAAGGATCCGGGGATAGCGGTTCCTGACACCTCCAGCCGATACTCCATGGTAGAGATCACTGAACGTGATCCGCACAGGCTGGTCTGTTCGGTCGATCTCCAGGAGCCTGGCCTGCTCGTTGTCAGCCAGAACTATCACCCGGACTGGAAGGTGTATGTGGATGGGGAGGAGCGTGAGGTTCTGCGTGCCAACTATATATTGAAGGCAGTCTCTTTGACCGGCGGATCTCACACGGTGGAATTTGTTTACAGATCGTTCCCGTTCCGGGTTGGTCTCATATCCACGCTCCTCTCTTTCTGTGTCGTGGGATATCTCGTTTACGGTTGGCGAAGGGGTAAATTTTAGCCAGAAAGGTATATTACATACTGAAAGCACTGATATGCATGGACCATGGTTCGTTATCCTTGCAAAAGTGTCGGGATGTTTTTATCTCTTTCATGTAGGACCAGTGAACCGTTCCAGATCCTGTTCATTGAAATCACGGGGTGATATTAACTAATCGATCCTGAGAGTGTAAAGGAACAATGAAAACATCGATAATCGTACCCGCCTTTAACGAAGAGGATAATGTCCTCCCTTTGGCAGATATCTTGATGGAGATGATCGAACGGGAGGGGCTTGATGCGGAGATAGTTTTTGTCGATGACGGTAGTACGGACATGACCTGGAGCAGAGCTCTTGAGATGGAGAACAAATACGAGATGTTCAAGGCCGTCAGACTGAGAGCAAACAAGGGAAAGACCCGGGCACTCATGGCAGGATTCGAGGCGGCGGAGGGTGAGGTATATGTCATTTATGACGCAGACATGCAGTTTCACCCGGATGACATCCCGGTCATGATCCGGGAGATCGACAGCGGTGCAGACCTCGTTACCGGCTGGAAGCAGGGGAGATATACCAAATGGTTCGTCTCTGGAATTTACAACTTCCTCTCGAGACACCTCTTCGGCCTGGATGTTCACGATCTGAACTCGATGAAGGCGTTCAGAAAAGAGGTTGTCACCGGTATGGCCCTCCGGAAAGGGTGGCACAGGTATATGGTCGCTCTCGTCGCAGACGGTGGGTATCGGATCAGAGAGATCAAGGTAAGGTTGCAGCCCAGGAGGTATGGCGAGACAAAATACAGTTTCTGGCGTATCCCTGTGGGATTTCTCGATCTTATTGCCGTGAAGTTTCAACTCTCCTTTATGCAGAAACCGTTGCTGTTGTTTGGATCGGTGGGAACGGTTCTTTTTGGGCTTGGCTTTCTGGTTGGTTGCTATGCGCTTTACCTCCGTTTCGTCCTGCAACACGGTTACCGTCCACTGGCCTATCTCGTCACCTTGATGATAGTATCAGGATTGATCCTCTTTGCGGTTGGGTTCCTGGCGGAGGTGATGGCAGAGATCAAGGGGAGACTCGATCTTATCGAACGGAAGTCCGGGACCAACGAGGGTGAGAGATGACGTTCAATGCCCGATTTCGGATCCTTATCGTCGTGGGTACACGGCCTGACGCCTTGAAGATGCACCCGGTTTATCGGGAACTGAAGGAAGCCGGGCAGGAAGTAATAGTCATTTCCACGATGCAACATACCGAACTGCTGACCCAGGTCTT
This sequence comes from uncultured Gemmatimonadota bacterium, assembly GCA_964442125.1. GTDB lineage: Bacteria > Gemmatimonadota > CAZMKB01 > CAZMKB01 > CAZNLH01 > CAYTWO01. The sequence continues at coordinate 21,956 of CAYTWO010000019.1, read as the reverse complement.
CGAGGAGCTCGACTTCTTCCCCGATTACAGACTCGATGTCATGGTCGAAGATCAGGGATTATCAGATTTGACCGGTAGGCTGGCAGTCCGGCTGGAAGAGGCTCTCGGAAAGTTTTCGCCCGATCTCGTCCTCGTCCAGGGAGATACTACCAGCTCGATGGTTGGAGCCCTCATCTCATACTATCACAGGATCCCGGTCGATCACGTGGAGGCGGGACTGAGGACCGGTGATCCATTCCAGCCCTTTCCGGAGGAAGTCAACAGGAGGATGATCACACACATTGCCGATTTTCACTTTGCCCCAACACCACGGGCCAGGGATAACCTGACCATGGAGGGTGTCGACCGCGATCGTGTGATGGTCACGGGAAACACGGCTGTCGATACCCTTTTGAAGACACTCGAAAAGGGGCATGCCGTTCGCGATAAAAGACTCGAAGAGATACTGGGAGATGACAGCCTGTTGATAACGGTGACGGCTCACCGCAGAGAGAGCTTCGGGGAGCCCCTTGATCAATTGACCGAAGCCCTGGAGGAGATCACGTCCAGCCTCGATGGTGTGAGGATAGTCTATCCAGTCCATCCTAACCCGTCTGTAAGAGAGCCTGTGACAAGGGCTCTTGCTGGAAAGGATGGGATAGACCTGATCGATCCTCTCGGATACAGTGACCTGATTCGGCTGCTCGATGCATCCAGGTTGATCCTGACTGACTCGGGTGGAATCCAGGAAGAAGCTCCATCTCTTGGTAAACCAGTCGTTGTCCTGCGCGAGGTGACAGAGCGTATGGAGTCGATAGAATCCGGTATCGCCCTCCTCGTCGGTATGGATCGAAAAAAGATCGTTCAAGCTGTCTCGAATCTGATTCTCGAGGAAAAGCGGTATGAAGCGATGGTCCCGATCGGTAATCCTTATGGGGATGGACATGCCGCGAGGCGGATCGCCGATTCGATCATGTTTCGATATCATGGCAAGGGCAGTCCACCCGAGGATTTCAGCGGATATATATCTCCCGCAGTTGGTAACCGCAATGAATAACAACATGGGAAAAAGAGCGCTGGTAGTGATACCAACCTATAACGAGAAGAGTAATCTGCAGGGGATCGTCCATGAGGTCCTCGAAACCAAAGAGATCATAGATGTACTGATCATCGATGACAACTCTCCCGATAATACGGGTCGATTGGCCGATGAGATGGCTGAAGATAATTACCGCATAAAGGTGCTGCACAGGAAGGCAAAACAGGGCCTCGGATCCGCGTATATCGAGGGGTTCCGGTTCGCTCTGAAAGAGGGATACGATTACATATTCGAGATGGACGCGGATTTCTCCCACAATCCAGCCTACATTAAAGATTTCCTCGAAGCGATCAAAGAAAACCACCTGGTAATCGGCTCCAGATATATTACCGGAGTTAATGTCGTCAACTGGCCGATGCTGCGGTTGATCATAAGCTATTGTGCGGGGATTTACACACGCCTGATCACAGGCCTTCCGGTCAGGGATCCGACCAGTGGTTTCAAATGTTTCAAGAGGGAGGTCCTGGAATCGATCGACCTGGATCGGATATACTCTGATGGCTATTCCTTCCAGATAGAGATGAACTACTGGTGCTGGCGGAAGGGTTTCAGGATAAAGGAAATTCCTATCATCTTCATCGACAGGAACTCCGGGTCGTCGAAAATGAGCCGTCGCATCATAATAGAAGCCATCTTTATGGTCTGGTGGCTCAGGATCCAGAGCATTCTCAAAAAGATTTGAGGGGAAGATGGACCTCTCTGTCGTCATAGTGAATTGGAAGGCCAGAGATTTTCTTCCTGGTTGCCTCGAGAGTTTGAAAGGGAACATCCCGAATCTCAAAGCAGAAATATTGTTCGTGGATAATGGTTCAGGTGATGGCAGTCTGGAGTGGATCAGGTCGAACCACCCGGACGTCAAGGTCATCGTGAACGAAGCCAACCTGGGATTTTCAAAAGCCAACAACCGGGCAATCGAACGGTGTCAGGGAAACATGATAATGCTTTTGAACCCGGACACCAGGCTCGAGACGGGAGCAGTCGAGGCGCTCGTCTCCTTGTTGAATACCAATCCAGCTGCAGGAATCGTCGGGCCGAGGATCGAATATCCCGATGGAACGTTGTATCCTCAGTGTAAACGGGCGATCCCTGAAATCAGGGACGCTTTTTTTTACATCTTCAGGATAAAGAACCTGGCGCAGCGATTTTCCGGTGAGAACTGCTACACCCTCGATGATCTGGATCCCGACGAAATCCATGAGGTGGGAGCGGTCTCCGGCTCCTGTATGTTGATCAGGAGGGAGGTCTTCACCGATGTAGGGCTGCTTGACGAAGACTTTTTTCTTTACGGAGAAGACCTCGATATCTGCATGAGGTCGAGGAGGGGAGGGTGGAAGGTGTATTACTGTCCAGACGCTGTAGTCGTTCATTATCACGGGCAGTCGAGCAGAAAAAGGAGGTTGTTGTCAACGCTCGATTTTTACGGGGCAATGCGGACGTTTTACCGGAAGCATTACGCGCCCTTTCGGCACCCGGTAATCAACGGGTTCGTGGAGGTTGGGATACACCTCAAGATGGTGGTCTCCCTGTTCCTTATGCCCTTGAGATCCGGACGAAGGGCAGGATAATCCGTGAAGACCAGACCCAACATCCTCATTTATATAGTACTTGACGCCTGTGCCGTGTTCGCCGCGTGGCATCTCGCAATCTACTTTCGTTACGGCGAATTGACCGCCCTGCCTCCTTACCCGGAAATTAATCTCTACCCACTCTATATTTCCATTGCTCTAATACTGACGATTGGTACACTCTCAGCGCTCGGCGCGTACAAGGGGAAGTATCAGCCGGTCGCGCCGGTCGTCAAGGCCGCCCTGCTCACCTTTCTCATCAGCAATGTCATCTTTCTCTATTTCAAGGACTTTGCATTTTCAAGGCTATCCCTGTTCTATTTCAGCTTCCTGTTTCTCGTCATGGCGATCGGCTGGCGAATCGTGAACTACATCGTGATCGACTCGAAATGGGGTCGCACGAAATTCCACCGCAAGGTGATTATCGTGGGACTGGGCAAGGACGCCGACTTTATCTATCAACGGATGAGGAAAGACCCGTTCTCGAGTTACGAGATAATCGGATTCGTTGGTGATGTGAAGCAGAGTTCCGTGGCGCCAGGTGAGAAACATATCCTCGGTCCACCCGAGAAGCTGGGAGAGATGATTCAGATGCATTCGGCCGATGAGGTGATCATCACGCAGGATGACATGCCGGCAGAAGAGTGGATTCGCCTTATCGGAGTGAAAGTGGCGCCTGCGCCCATGTTTCGGATCGTGCCGCACGGGATTGATATCTTCCTGTCGAGGACACCTCCCGAACAACTCGATTATTTCCCGTCCATTCAGTACCTCATGGATCCGTTGACATCGTCGGAAAAGGTGATAAAGCGGGGGTTCGACCTGCTGGTCTCCACCACGATCCTGCTCCTGCTGAGCCCGATTCTCGTAGCGGTCGCTGTCCTGATACGGATAGAAAGATCCGGAAAGGTATTTTATGTCCAGGAGAGGATAGGAAAGAACGGGAAGGTATTTAAGCTCTTCAAGTTCCGATCGATGGTCGAGGATGCGGAGGAGGTTACGGGACCGGTCTGGGCGAAAAAGGATGACAAGCGTGTCACGGGAGTTGGGGCGTTTATTCGGCGTACGGGTCTGGACGAATTTCCTCAGCTCATCAATGTCCTGAGGGGTGAGATGAGCCTCGTGGGTCCACGCCCTGAACGTCCGTTCTTTGTCAAGCAGCACCCCGAGCTCACACAGTGGCGTCTGTCGGTTAAACCGGGATTGACGGGCTTGGCCCAGATCCATGGCCGCTACGACATATCATTGGAGGAAAAGGTCCAGTACGATCTCTACTACATCCAGAACTATTCTCTGGCCCTCGATATCGAGATCCTGATCCGGACGTTCGTGATGATCGCTAAGGAGGAGTTGTTTCGTTCCGGCAGAAGGGATGGTCGATGAAGGTCCCGTTCGTTAAAATGGTGGCGAGCGGCAATGATTTTGTCGTTATAGACAACAGGGAAGCGGGATTCGATCCCGGGGATAATTCCCTGATAAAACGCATATGCACCCGGCGGTTGGCAATTGGCGCGGACGGATTGATCCTCCTCGAAGGAGACGAGCATTACGATTTTTCCATGAGATATTTCAACAGTGATGGTCGAGAGGCTTCGATGTGTGGTAACGGCGGAAGATGTATCGCCCTGTATGCCAGCCTTCTGGGTCTGGTGAGGGGGCAGATGTCCTTCAGGGCGAAAGCGGGGATCTATAAGGCTTCGATAGAATCTTTGTCGGGAGAAGAGGCCGACGTGACCCTTTCGATGCCTGAACCAAGTGATATTCGACCGGAAAACAACATTAAGTTAGGTGAAGAATCTCTCATTTATGGATCGATCGATACCGGGGTCCCACACGTTGTGTTGAAGACGGATGACCTCGAGTCACTCGACGTTGTTGCAATGGGGAGCAGTATCCGCCACCATAAGCTTTTCGCGGAAAGAGGGACCAATGTGAATTTCATCGAGGTGAAAGGACAGAACCGGATTCAGGTGCGAACCTACGAGAGGGGAGTGGAGGATGAGACTCTTTCTTGCGGAACCGGTGCCGTCGCGTCCGCTATTGTGGCATCGATCTGGAAGGCATTCCCCGGTCCTATCGTGGTGGGAACAGCTTCAGGGGAGGATGTGATCGTCTCGTTCGAGAAAAAGGGCTCAGGATTCCAGGACGTGTCTCTACGGGGTGAGGCAAGGATCGTCTATCGGGGTGTCGTGTCGACGGTCTGATCCCGGAGATCTCGATGAATCCATGAGTAATTGTTTTTCCACGATGCAGAATGTACCGACTGTTTGCAACCTGACGTTTCAAATCATCAAATCCTGCTTAAGTGGTCCTGCTTTTTATTGAACTCCTGAATAATACAGTAATTTTCGCTCGAAAATGTGTCCATTGGGTGTTGACAAATTTCTATGCATCTGATATACTGCAAGGGGCGACGGTTTCAGGTGATTTTTGGACACATGTCGGCGAGTATACAACGGTCGCAAAGGGGTGCTTGTGCCCGGCAGATCTTCCGACCGTGGGAGATAAGGTTCAAGTGCAGCGTTAAGTACATTTCAGTGGGGACAAGGTCACCAAGGATCTGATGAGCTTCCGGAGAAGGGGTCTTCTTGTCCAGTAAACCGAGCCGGGTTGCCATACGATGAATATGGGTGTCAACCGGGAAAGCTGACCTCCCCATCGAGAAAAGGAGGACGCAGGAAGCGGTTTTCGGACCCACACCGGGGAAATCGAGGAGGTATCGGAGGATTTCTTGATCGCTCAATTTCTCAAGAAAGTCGAGATCGATCGTTCCCCGGTCATTCCTGATCGAATGAAGGATTGCCAGGATTCGCTTCGATTTTTGCCTGGCGAGTCCTCCAACCTTTATTCTTTTTTCGATCTCACTGGCTGGAAGATTGGAGATAGTTGCCCAGGTCTGTTTCCCCCTTTTCAGCTGCTTCCAGGCCCTGTCACGGTTCTTGTCGTTCGTGTGTTGTGAGAGGACCGTGAAGATGAGTTCGTCAAGGGGGGATTTCCTGGACGACACGACCCGTTCACCATATTGAGTGATCAGGCGTCGATTGATCTCAACGATCCTGGGCTCGGCAATCTCGTTTGTTTCGCTATCGGGGCTTCTCTTCATGCCGTGTCTTTCGTTGGAAAGGAGATCCCGGATATATCTGGGTTTGAAACAGTCTATTATATTCAACCAAAGTCTCTGAAGCAAGTCATCCGGGAGGGGGTGGTTCGTGATTCTCTTTTCACAGCCAACATTTGAGAACTTTATTGTCGGAAAGGGGAATAAAGCCGCGTATCTTGCGGCGCTGGAGGTTGGAAAGTCACCAGGAAAAAGGTACAACCCTCTCTTCATCTATGGTGGGACAGGAACAGGGAAGAGCCATCTTCTGAAAGCCATAGCCGAAGAGATTGTCCGCAATGACCCCTCAACTTCGATCTACATGGAGACTTATCGTAAGTACTCTGAGCTCCTTGACAATGTCCTCGAAACGGATGATATAAATCGATTTCGCGAAGAGATCTCGCACGCCGACCTTTTCCTGTTGGATGATGTACGGAGTGATAAAATGTGGACCTCGGTCCAGCAGGAGCTGCTTGACTGTATGGACATATCGATGCGTGAAGAGAATCAAATAGTATTCACTTCGTCAGAACCTCTACTGAAACTCACTCCGCTGAACGAGAAATTCCTGTCCCGCTTTCAGCGGGGATTAGTCGTGCCGATCGTGGGAGGCGATCCTAAAATAAAAGAGGCGATCGTCTCATTGATGATAGAAGAAGAGGGGATAGAGATCGAGGCGGATGCACTCGATCTGCTGAGGGAACTCCCCATTACAGATGTACGGGAGTTTATCGGCATCGTAAACAGACTCTTTATCGACCTGAAGTTGGGAGATGAAAGGCTTACAAAGACCTGGCTGATAAAATCACTTCAAATGCTGATGAAGCGCTGTGATGTTCGGAGGTTTAATATCACAACGGAAGAGCAACCCCAATCCAGAGAGTTCATGGTATCTGAACGTAAGAAAAAAGATCTATTTGCCGAGGCGGAGACATCGGTAGAGTTCCATTTTGCAGATCACTTCCTTGAGAAATTGGACAGGGAGGAAGTAGTTAAAGAAGAGGGGCAGGTGGAAGGTCCTCCCCGAGTCGAAGTCGGCCAGTTTACGGGTGAGGAGTCCGAGGACCTCGAAGGAGAAACCAAAGAGAACCAGGAGTCCCTCGAGGTCGATGAATCAGAAGGTTTCATCATGGAGTGGGATCACGAGTTGGACAGGTTATTGAACGAGCTATGACTAACGTGGAGGAGATGGAAAATATTGAAAAAAGCAGTGAGGTCAATAATGCCGGGGGAGATGATTATTCCCTTGGAATGGCTTTTTACCGTACTGAAATGTTCGATGACGCACTCGAACGGTTCATGGTCAGCGCGGAAAACTCAGAAACCGCCGAGGGCTCACTATTTTACATTGGCATGATTCACTATAGAAAGGATGACCTCAGGGAAGCTTCAAAATACTTCAAGAAACTGCTCGAGGAGAACCCGGAGAACCTTGTTGCTTATAACAATCTCGCTGTGATACTTGAAAAAAAAGGGATGGCCCGAGAGGCGGAACTATTATACCAGGAGGCTCAGAAGATCTCCCCACTGGCATCACAGATACATGCGAACATCGGTGTGTTGATGTATCGCGATAAGAATTATAACCGGGCGAGGGAAAATCTGGAGCGCGCTGTCCTTCTCAACAGGAGTATGGCGTTTGCCTATTTTTATCTGGGCATGACTCACCTCAAGCTTTCGATGTGGGATGAAGCAGAGGAGTGTCTCGAGAGGAGCCTTGAACTATCCCCGGATAATCCGGTTGTTTGCAATAACCTTGGGATATTTTACAAGAAGACTGGAGATCTCCAGAAGGCACTCAGGTACTCACTGAGGGCCATAGAAGTTGATGATCAACTGACTCACCCGTACACAAACATAGATGACATTTTCTGCGTTATCGGGGAGTGGGGAGAATGTCAGAAATATCTCGACGAAGCCGTACCGGAACCCAATCGAATGGTCAAATTCCTTTTGCTGCTGGGGGATTATTATTATTCGAAAAAAGACTTCGAACTGGCACACCAGATGTGGCAGAAGGCGCTGAAGATAGAGCCCGGCAACAAAGAGGTAAAGAGTAAAATAGAAAAGTTGAACACATCGGATGCCGAGAAGTGAGGTATCATAACGCTTCAGATAAAAATCTCTTTACATGAGACAAGGGAGGGATTTAAAATGGCTCGAATCAGATGGATTATTCCGACGGCTGTATCGATACTTATTCTTTTGCCTGTTGCTGTCCTTGCAGGTGGTTGGGCGAAGACGTTCGGCGGTTTAGGTAATGAAACTGCCTCATCCGTTCAACAGACTGCAGATGGCGGCTATGTCGTAGCCGGCAATTCCGGAGATGGTGCCTGGTTGATAAAGCTCGATGCATCGAGCATGGTCTCCTGGCAGAAGACCTACAGTGCTGGTTCTGCCCGTTCCATCTACCAGACCGCAGACGGCGGAGATGTCATAGCCGGCATTACATCCCTTGGAGCCGGTGGGAATGATGGGTGGTTATTGAAGCTTGATGGTGCGGGTGCTATCGAATGGGAGAATGCTTATGGTGGCGCGGAGGAGGATCTTGTCTATTACATTCAGCAGACAGCTGATGGCGGCTATATCGTGGCAGGCGAAACCCGCTCCTTTGGTGCTGGTGACGGTGACATATGGGTATTGAAGCTCAATGAAACAGGTGATGTAACATGGCAGTATACATATGGCGGGGGACTATGGGATTACGCCACCTCCATCCAGCAGACCGATGATGACGGTTATGTTGTCTCCGGTGTGACGTACTCCTTTGGTCCAAACAATGGCGACATATGGGTATTGAAACTCGATAGAAATGGGATTGTCGAATGGGATAGGACCTATGGGCTTTATATAGGGAACGAAAATACCGAAAGCGATCCCTATGTCCAGCAGACCGCAGACGATGGCTACATCGTTGCCGCTACAACCTCGCCTATTGGAATAAATTCAAAGGCCTGGGTGTTGAAGTTATATGCAGATGGTAGCATCGAATGGCAGAAGACCTACAGCACGATTCCCGATTATATTGTATCTTCCATCCAGCAGACCACGGACGACGGTTACATCGTGGCAGGCCGAAAGGGTGGTTATATCGGTTTTGATTTTCTGGGTGATGCATGGGTCATGAAGCTTGGTGCAAGCGGGAATATCGAATGGCAGTATACCTATGGCGGTTCGGAGTCCCCGGAAACGGATGATGATTACGCCTCGTCCATCCAGCAGACCACGGAAGGGGGTTATATCGTGGCCGGCGCCACGGAATCATTTGGTGTAGGTGGCTATGATCTCTGGCTGCTGAAGCTCGACGGTAATGGGCAGATCTCTAATTGTTCGGCCGCTATGCCATGGTCAGGGACGTCAGAAGATACCTTTGAAGCCGGAGAGGATTCATCTGAAGCAGTAGCCTCCACATCCGTAGTGGGGTCTGGTATCACATCCACTGTTATGGTCCCCACTGTAATCGAAATGGATGGCTGCAATCCCTTTATGGGTAATATGCTTGATCTGCCGGAGACAGGGCAGACCACAAGCTACTACGCAGGGGATGACGGAGATTTGCGCCATGGTGTTATCTGGCCCTCCCCCAGGTTTGTTGACAATGGTGACGGCACGGTGACAGATGCGCTGACAGGGCTTGTTTGGTTAAAGGATGCAAACTGCGCGAATACCATCGGACATGACCCTTCTGGGTCGGGAAACGGCAGCATGACCTGGGTGCATGCCCTGGACTTTGTTTCAGGAATAAACGATGGGACATATGATATATCGGACTGTGCCTCCTACACCGCAGGGGAAACGGACTGGAGGCTGGCCAATAACATCGAGATTGAGAGCCTTATCAATTCCCAGGAGGCAAACCCGGCCACCTGGCTCAACGGGCAGGGTTTTGAAAATGTACAGTATGGTATTGATGACTATGACAAATACTGGTCCTCTACCACATCCTTCAATAATCCCCTCTATGCATGGGCGCTCTACATGGGTGATGGCATACTGATGGGTGCTTTTAAATCACCTACGAACTTTTACGTTTGGCCGGTGCGTGCCGGTCAACAGGATTTGCCCGATGCCAGTTTCCCGGCCAACCTCTGGAAGACAGGGCAGACTACGACTTACTATCCTGGGGATGACGGCGATCTGCGGAGGGGCGTCATCTGGCCATCACACAGGTTCGTTGACAGCGGCGACGGTACGGTGACAGATGTACTGACGGGTCTTATGTGGCTCAAAGATGCGGACTGTTTTGGCTCTACCAACTGGCAGACTGCGATCGATATCGTCTCTGATTTTAATACCACCCCGACCAACTATGACTGTGCCGACTACGACGAGAGTAACCCTCCATACGGTAACTGGTCCCTTCCAAACCGTAAGGAGCTGTTCAGCCTGATCGACTATTCGGAATGGGAGCCGGCCCTGCCACCGGATCACTCGTTCCTGAATCTGCCACCGACTGCGTACTACTGGTCTTCTACTACCTATGCCCAGCTAACGGACTATGCATGGAATGTCTATATAAGAAGTGGGGTTATTGATAAGTTTGCTAAAAGCAGCCCAAACTATCATATCTGGCCGGTACGCATGGCAAATCCCGTCTCAGACATAAGGGCAAATGGTTCTGACGGCCCCGTAAGCATAGCAACTGGAGATACCCTTTCCATTACAATAGCCTTAGATGCCACGGGGAATATGGGCGATGATGCGGACTGGTGGTCATTGGCATCTACACCCTTTGGATGGTATCACTACAATCTAGGTGGGGGCTGGACACCCGGGCTGAGCGCAACCTACGGAGGGCCACTCTTCGACCTGCCGAATTTCGAAGTATTAAGCATGTCCAGGCTGCCGGCAGGTAGCTACACATTCTATTTCGGTGTGGACATGAACATGAACAGCCTTCTGGATCCTGACCAGATGTATTATGACAACGTGGAGGTTATCATAACGCCGTAGATAATATAAGGCGCAAAATTCTTTCGGCCTGCCGCCTCATCTTCTTAGTACATCTCCCAGTTCTCTGACCTACTGTCCACGCGCGTTATAGATTTTCGCCCAAAAAGGGGAAGGCCCTTTGAAAAACCCCTTGACAATGTATTGAACCAGCATAATAAATATAGGCTCTTTTCCGGGGAATACTTGAATGCATAGAGACTACCTCAAGAAACTCAGCGGTAAAACACTTTTCATCCAGGGTGACGCGGCGTGCGCTTACGGCGCTCTTTACGCCGGATGCAACTTCTTCGGGGGTTATCCCATCACTCCGGCTTCAGAAATAGCCGAGCTGCTGGCGCTCGAGCTCCCCAAGGTGGGTGGATATGCCATCCAAATGGAGGATGAAATCGCCTCGATCGGAGCCGTGATAGGTGCTGTTTGGGCAGGTGCGAAGGCAATGACCGCGACCTCAGGTCCCGGTTTTTCACTGATGCAGGAAAATATCGGGTACGCAATAATGACGGAAACCCCCTGCGTGCTAGTTGATATCCAGCGATCCGGCCCTTCCACGGGACAAGCGACAAAGGCAGCCCAGGGTGACGTCATGCAGGCGCGCTGGGGTACTCACGGCGATCACAACATTATCGCGCTTTCACCCAGCTCCGTTCAGGAATATCTGACACTGACCATAGAGTGTTTTAACCTCGCGGAAGAATACAGAACCCCTGTGATTCTCCTTGCTGACGGTGAGCTCGGTCATATCAGAGAAAAGATCGTAATGCCTGACCCAGACAATATCGAAATCACACCGCGGAAATTGGGGAAATCGGATGATCTTCTCTTTGGCGGGGTTACCGTACCACCCATGACCGAATTCGGTGATGGACTTTTCGCCCATGTGACCGGCTCGACACACAAGGAAAACGGGATGAGAGACGTTCAGTCGCAGGATGTGCACGAGAAACTGATAACAAGGGTGTACAACAAAATTGCCGACAGCCGAAAAAAAATTACCATGGTTGAAAAAGATTATCAGCCAGGTGCTGAAACAACCGTGGTGAGTTACGGTGTCACCGCCAGGCCTGCAAGGGGAGCTGTGCTGAAGGCAAGGGCCGCTGGGAAAAAGATCAATTTCCTCAGGTTGATATCTATCTGGCCATTCCCGCAAAAGGTGATCCGAGATCTTGGAAAACGCAACAAGAAGATATACGTGCCTGAAATGAACTTGGGACAGGTCTCGAGGGAGGTTGAAAGGTTTGTGAACTGTGAGGTAACCAGCATCCCGAAGATAGGTGGAATCCCTCATACTATCGATGAAATTTACTCAAGGTTTGATTGACCATGGAAATTGAACACCCAATCTTGAAATACCTGCGTAAGGAGCTGTTGCCGACGGCATTCTGCGCGGACTGCGGCTGCGGGACGATCCTGAACGTCTTTGCCAATGTGGTGGACAGCCTCGAAATAGATCCGAAGGACCTAGTCCTTGTTACAGGGATCGGGTGCGCTTCATGGATTCCTAGCCCTTATTTCAAGGCCGATACGCTGCATACGACCCACGGCAGGCCGATCACTTTTGCGACCGGCGTGAAGGTCATGAAACCGGACATGCACGTGATAGTTATCGCGGGAGATGGAGACATCGCAGCCATCGGAGGGAACCACCTGATTCACGCGGCAAGGAGAAATATCGGCATTTCTGTCTTCCTGGTTAACAATTTCATATACGGGATGACCGGAGGGCAGTTCTCTCCAACAACACCTACGGGTACCGATACCATGACCACTCCGTACGGCAATCCTGAACGAACACTTGATATAGCCAGAGTTGTCGCGGCTGCAGGTGCTGATTATGTGGCGAGGTGGACCACGCTGCACGTCAATAGATTACAGCGCGCCATGGAGGAATCAATGACCAAAAGGGGGTTCTCGTTCGTTGAAATATACTCGCAGTGCCCCACAAGTTTCGGGCGAAAAATCGGCAAGAGAAAGGGGATCGATTTTCTCGAGGATTTCAAAAAAGCCACCATCACAAAAGACGGGGAGCTGGGACCGACCAAGTCGGGAGACGGGATCGTGATCGGCAAATTCGTCGATCAGGATAATCCTGAATTTACCGATGTCCTCAGGAAGATAAACGATGACAGGCAGAAGGACGCGTCAGGAAAATGAATATAAGATTTTCGGGTTTCGGTGGACAGGGAATAATCGTTTCAGCCATTATATTCGGTAAGGCCGCCGTTTTCGACCGGAAAAAAGCGATCCAGACACAGTCTTATGGAAGCGAGTCCAGGGGCGGATCATGCAAGAGCGATGTGATAATCTCGGAGGAAGAGATTTACGAGATCGAGCCGACCGAGGTAGATATACTGGTTGCCATGTCCCAGACGGCTTATGAAAAATATATCGGCAACCTGAAGGACAAAGGGATTCTATTCCTGGAGAAGGATCTCGTCCAGCTCGGAGGACCCTCAACTGGTGAAGGACTGATGAGCACCAGTACCCTCTCATTCGGGAAAAAAACATTTACATGCCATTCAATTTCAGCCACGGATATAGCGTTCAAAGCCACAGGGATCAATATCATGGCTAACATGTTAATGCTCGGGTTCATGACCCCGATCCTTAACTATATCAATAAAGATGCCATCAAAAAAGCCATCCGCGAACATGTACCACCCGGTACGATCGACAAAAACTTCGATCTCTTCGAAAAGGGATATGAACTGGGACTCAAGACCGCCGATCTCACGGAGAAACAGAGTTAGGCATATCCCCTGAAATATCTCCCCGAACAAACGGCCGCGTTGGCTTGACATTGATCGACATCCATAGTATAATGGGCTCCCTAACGATTCACCGTTACTTGATGTCATATTTTACCTGTAAATGTTGAAATCATATCACAGGAACCAGGTAGACATTTTATCTCCAATAGCGATTGATATTTCGCATCGGTAGTTTGAGCAAGTTCAGAGACTTGAATGATCGTATTTCTCTTTGTGGCTGTGAGAAAGGGAGAGTGATTTCATGACCGGAAAGGAGGGTTTTGTTATGAAAAGAATTATCCTGGCGTGTGCACTCGTGTGTGCCTTTTCCAGCTTGAGCTGGGCAGGGCTGTGTCTTGACGATGATGTCTACTGCAACGACTTCTGGTATGCCTTTGCACCGGCCGAAGCTGGCATCTATGAAGTCCACGGATACGAGTACGGATGCGGTGATTACGACAAATCGTCCGATGGCGTTATGCACATCTTTGGTGGATATGCTTACATCGGGACGATTGGAGCCGAGGGGACAACGTCTGGAGCGGGAGATTACGGTGACGTAGTAGGACAATTCACCATAATCGACCTCGCAACCTTCACGGGTCCTATGGATTGGGAGTACATATACTCCGAGGCCGGTGTTGTCACAATCTACGGGGGTATCAGCGATATAACGGCATCTATGTGCCCTTATCCTGGTTTTTCTCCTATGGTCA
>CAYTWO010000019.1:4340-7697 GCA_964442125.1 uncultured Gemmatimonadota bacterium | reverse complement strand
GATGAAACCCTCGAGATTTACGATGTGGAATCCCTATCCGATGATCTCTACGCCGTCTTATCGGCCAAAACCTTCGATCCCGGGGATAGTGGACACATCGAGGTGACAATGGATACAAAGGGTCATGTCGGTGTTGTAGTCGGACGGGTATCGGTCATAACCAGTGACAGAGAGCACAGGGAAATAGTGCTTGAGGTAAAATCAACGGTACAACCGCTCCTTGCATTCAACCCCCCCTTTATCTGGGTCGGACAGGTTGCGAGGGGACATTCCTATAAGAACAGAGCCAGGTTGATAGGTAAGATTATTGACGATGGTGAGTTTTCCGGCTTAACCGTCAACGAGACCAATCCAGGGATTACCGCCGAGATCGTATTCCACAATATAAAGGGTAATAGAATCCCGTACCTCGAAATTGTTCTCCTCCCTGAACTGAAGGCCGGCACCTTCAGGGAGAGCGTGAGTGTCACATCCGAGGATCCTCCAGCGGAAGCCCGGTTGATCCTGTATGGTCACAAGTTGGGAATCATCGAAGTAACTCCTGACAGGTTCGATTTTTTCCCACGTGAGGATTTGGACCCGGATGAACGAATGGTCACGCTCGAATCGAGTAAGGAGTTTCACATCGAAAAGACAGAGGCAAACGTTGATTACCTGAACGTCTCGATCGAGGTTATCGAAGAAGGAAAGAAGTACGAAGTAAAGGCAAAATTGAAGGAATCGGCCAAGCCAAGTTTCCTTGGACTTATCAAGGTTTATACTGACCTGGAGGAGTATCCGATCGTAGATATACCCGTCATCGGGGGACCGGAAAGCTAATACACAAAGGGGTCAGTCTTGACATTTGGTTATTCCAACGATTTACTGCAATCATACGAATCAGGAATCACGGCTGTCTGTACATCTCATATTATTGACCCACATGAGGGATGAAAAACCGAAAGCCTCCTGCACTGCGCAGGAGGCTTTCAAGTAACCGTTATTGAGAGATCCCACTTGGATCACTCAAGACTATTTCACCACGACCATCTTCCGTATAGACGAGAAGTTACCTGCCTCGAGACGGTAGAGATAGACACCGGATGCGACCGTTTCTCCTCGCTCAGACCTTCCATTCCACTGGATTGCGTAATCACCCGGTGCGATGTCACCGGAATAGAGGGTCTTGATCAAGGCGCCCCTCAAGGAGTAAACTCGCAAAGCAGCCTGAACCATCCCGGTCTCCGCCTGATTCTTACCCGGTATAGTGAACCGGATCGTTGTTGACGGGTTGAACGGGTTGGGATAATTCTGTGACAGGGAGTATACCCTGGGTAGATAAGAATTCCCCGGTCCACTATCGCCGATTCCTACAGTTGACCACCAGATCCCTTCGGGACCATAATAGTACATGAGGGTGTCGGCGAGTGCGACGTCGGAAGCCTCTGTCCAGTCGTTCAACGTTGCATCTGTAATACCAAAATCCGGTATGGGCGATGTCCCGTTCCGGTGACAGGAGACCGCGCAGGCACTGGGCATGCCTCCCTCAGCCTGGGTGTCGATGGTCTTCTCGGGTGGTATCGGTTCAAAGGTATGTGAGTGGATGTCGTAATGAATCGCCGACTTGGCCACTTTGGGCTGGTGACACTTGGAACACCGGCTTGCCCCGTTGGTCTGGGCGTTGTTTTCCGGATCATAGCTGTGATGCGTGTGGGCACTCACCACCGCAGCGATCGTGTCGATGTTGGCGGCATAATTCTCGATCATGGCCGGGGTCAGGGCCTCGAAATCGCCGTGTGTCGAGTGACACGCCAGGCAGAGAGTGTTGTTGTCGTTCTCTGTGGCGATATAGAAAGTGTCGGGATCCACGATCTCGATTATTTCCTCCACGATGTCATGCGGGTTGGCTGACCCATGCGGGTCATGACACTCCCAGCACCGGACTTCGTGATAGACAAAGGTCGGTTTAGCGCTCCGGTAAAAATCGAGGAACTGCATCCTGTGATGATCGGCGTGCTTGTCATCGGGCCAGAAGTAGTCCGGGTTGTCTTCCGGGTTCGATGGTATAAAGAAGGCGTCGAGACTGTCGCCCGGAGTGAACGTGCCGTTGATGCTGTTCCACGGGAAACCGAATGAACTCGGTCCAAGCGACTCGATACTGTTCCCCCGGTTGTGGCACCGACCACAGACCTCGTTGGCCCGGTTGGTATTCTCTAAATCTCCGGGGTTGAATCCGTGTCCGGCGCCATAAGGTCCGTGGCAGGCCTCGCAGCCGACGCCCAGCTCGGCCTCGGTCGCCGTGTAAGCACTGTCTCCCAGCGCGTTCCAGCTTAACTCCACCCCTGTATTATGACAACCATCGCAGCGTCTCTCTGTCGCGTCGGCCTTGTCGAATTCATCCTCTAAGG
This sequence comes from uncultured Gemmatimonadota bacterium, assembly GCA_964442125.1. GTDB lineage: Bacteria > Gemmatimonadota > CAZMKB01 > CAZMKB01 > CAZNLH01 > CAYTWO01. The sequence goes on along the minus strand of CAYTWO010000019.1, from coordinate 5,310 downwards.
TCAGCGAGTCGGTGTAGAGTGGTTCGTTGTTTCCGTCATACCAGTCCGAACCGTGATAGACTACCCAATCCGCGGTACTCAGGTTGTACTGGATCGGGAGGACGTAGTAACTGTCTCCTATATTCGTGTGATACCGCTGTTTCCAGCCGCTGCCACCGTGTGTCCGGTTCACGGTGTAAATGATATTTCCGATGGTGACACGATACCCGCTGCTCAAATCAGATGGGTCCCCGGGATCACTAGGGTCATAACTCAAAACGGGTGCTGGGTTGTACTGAGAAAAGTCAGGGTCAGTCTGGAGATCGAGTCCGGACTGAAAATCGGCATCTGGAATGACGCCCGGCAACGTGTCAGGATCTGCGAAAGCCAGGTGATGAAAGGTTTCTCTCCAGGATGTCTTGTCAGAAGCGAAACCCCCGTCGTGGCAACCAAGACAGAACTCCGAGCCCTGATACTGAGCTAACAGATCACCAGTTGGAACGACGCCGGCGATCACTGCCAGAAGAATAATTGAAACGGAAGACAAAAGATATTTCACGAGAGGCTCCTTTCTTAAAAAAGTGCCATACCCTCCCCGGCCAGGTACATTTAGTAGATCCAAATGCATGGAGCGGGAGAACCCTGTTTACACAAACTGTCCGCTGACTACTGCAGCACTCACATGACTGCGGACATGGAAACGATTGAGGAGGGGATTTTTCCAATAGAGCGGGGAGACTCTGTTAAATCAAACTGTCCGCTGATTACTACGGTACTAGCCTGCTTGTGGACATGAAAACGAGTGAGGGGGGGATTTTAACAATGGGATAAATATACACGATTCAATACTTGCCCGCAAGATCTATTGAAAAGGGGGAGTTTGGCTCCTCCCCTGAATATCAACTACAAAACTTCACCAAGGTTTAGTTGACAACGACATATACCATGTGATATTATCCTAAACGGTGGGAAGTGAAAATATAGGATTCCC
>CAYTWO010000019.1:0-4240 GCA_964442125.1 uncultured Gemmatimonadota bacterium | reverse complement strand
TTCCCCCTCCTTCTCCTGCTCCTGTCTCTTTTCCTCTTTTCGCCCCCGGTTTTGCAGGCCGACGAGTGGGCATCGATCGGACCGCAGGGGAGTACGCCGAAAAGATTCCTGCTTCCTCCGACTGCATCCAACTATGTGCAGTTTTCGGCTACGATGAAGACACTCTTCGCGCGGACGCCAGGGGGTGATTGGGTACCTATCTCACCGGACTACGGCGGCTTCACTACCTGGACCATCGATGACATCTCTATGTCGACGAGCGATCCGGAGCGCATCTACCTCCTCCGGACGGGTCCATTCGCAGGGACACGAATATACCGGACCCTTGACGAGGGATTCTCCTGGGATATCATCTCCTTGCCCGTGCCAAATTACGAACATTATGTCTACTGTCTTGCCGTCCATCCCGAGCACCCGGACACGATTTTCGCGGGCTCTATCACCTCGCTGTTCCGGAGCATGGATGCTGGTGATACATGGGAAGATATCAGCGGGTCGTTGGTGGAAGATCCTATCCCGACCGATCTCATTATCCACCCTGATAATCCTTCCGTTATTCTGTTGGGATCGAGGGGTGATTATCCCGGCATATATAGAAGTCTCGACCTGGGAGATAACTGGAGGCGCGTCTTCGCCGACGATGATGTAATGCAGTTGGCAATTTCACCCGAGGATCCGCTGGTAATCTATGCTCGGGGTGAGAACCTGTTCGGGCCATCGAAGATCTACCGTAGCACCAATGCTGGTACCAGTTGGTCGCTCTGGAGTGATGACTCGAGGCTTGGGGATCACCTCTCGATAGACCCGAATGACGCACAGAAGATGTACATCCTGGGTCAAGACAACGTGGGAGGAAGCATCGTGCTGGCAAGCCTCGATGCCGGTCAGACCTGGGACGTCATAACAACGACCGAGGATGTGGAGGCCAGCAGCTTCTCGAGCCTTGGTCTTTCGCCCGGAACCGGTCGAGATACAGCCACCCTTTACCTCGGAACTAATTTCTGGGGGATCTTCCGTTCCACAGACAACGGCGACACATGGGAATCCGAGCGTTTCTTTGCGGCATATATGGGCGCGGTCGCGCACGATCCACTCCAGTCAGGGAGGATATTCATGGGTACATCAGCGGCCATGAACCAGAGCATGGCAAACGGTCGACTTTATGTCAGCAAAGATTATGGCTCAACCTGGTCCTACCATGCCGAGAGCGTCGATCCAGGTCATCCTGTAGGGCGTGTCTTCGCGATCCAGCCTTCCTCGACCGTGCCCGGCAGGGTATGGGTGGGAACCAGCTACGGTATCTTTCTCAGTGAGGATGCGGGCCATACTATGACTCATACGGGGAATGGTCTCGTGCGATCGATCTGGGAAGACCCCACGGATCCAGACCACATTCTTTTCGGTACAGCGAGTGCGCCTACATTCCCTGTAACGCCCCCGAAGCTTTTTGAGACGACTGATGGTGGAGAGTATTGGGTCGAGCTTCGCAATTTCGAGCAGGCTGTAATGGACATAGAGGTGGATGCAACCGATGGCCGTATCTACTGTGCCCTTGGCGCCCTCAGCCTTTCCGGACTGAGCGGTCCCGGAGCGGGAGGACTCTTCTGGTCGGATGACGGGGTGAACTGGACAGAGGCAGAGGATCTTTCGGGTAAGCACGTCTCGAGTCTCGTCATAGATCACAATGATTCGGACAAGCTCTACGCATCGACACTGGATGGAGGAACATTTGCTTCGAAAAATCGTGGTTTGAGCTGGAGAGCCAGGAATGATGGACTTAACAATACCGAGGCTCGAGCCCTTGAAGCCTTTAGTTCCTCAAGCGGGATACCAAATCTCGTCGTGGGGACCTGGGACGGAACTTATCGCTGGACCGAAGACCACTGGGTACCACTCAGCGATGGGATCATCACCTTCCCGAGCGGCGGAGACAGCCTTGCTCTGCATACAACTGTTCTCGATTTCGATCCGGCCGCTAAGCGACTGTATGTCGGATCAGCAGGACGGAGTGGCTATGTCCTCGATTTTTGACTAGACAACGCGGACGTTAGTAGCGCTGGGACCCTTCGGGGTTTTTTCGATTTCGAACTCGACATTCTGATCTTCGTTCAGGGCATCAAAATCGACATCAACAAGACTGTTCCGGTGGAAGAAGATCTCTCCCCCGTCCGCCGAGTTGATAAAACCGAAACCTCTGTCTCTGATCAGCTTCTTTATTGTACCGTTCTGCATAATATTTCCCTTCTTCAGATAAAACTTGAGTTGAGCGATTCTCTCACCAGACATAATCGCTCAAATTCGGTTAAAGAAATTGGCCCAGTCTGAATGACCGGGCCGTTACATTTTACAGGTTATAACTTCACGACATTAATAGCGTGTTCGCCTTTCGGTGAATCCTCAACATCGAATTCGACTTCCTGATCTTCCTCTAAAGTCTTGAAACCATCGCCCTGTATAGAGTTGTGATGTACGAAAACATCACTGCCCGTATCGAGTGTAATGAATCCATAACCTTTCTGGTTGCTAAACCATTTGACTCTTCCTTTTGCCATTCCCTGTCACCTCCTTTCCGGTAAATTGTAGAAAATAAAAAAATCCGCAAGGCGAGTGTCTCTACACCTTGCGGTCAAAGATATCGTCACCATCCTGTAATACGTATGTAAAGATATAATATTTTTTTGTTTTGTCAAGAGTTTTATTGGTAAGTGGAGTTTCCCCAATTTCTCTGACTGATTCACCCTGAAACATGCCCCTTTTGAAGCTCCTCCTAAAAAGGAGTCGCTTCGAAATGTAAGGAGAAGGAGGGGCATTCCGGCTTGTCCGGAATCGAGATTTAAGCGCTCCGTGGCTTACCACGGGTCACTTATAAATGCAAGGAATTGAACATTGCTGACTTCGCTCGCGTATCCTTCGGGAACGCTCGCTATGCATTTTCCCGACGCGTGTTGCTTCGCAACCCAAGGGCACAATCAGGCCCCTTTTTATGGTTCGGTTCAGGCGATCTATCAGAGCGATTGTCCCAGTCCGGCTGCACGTAACGCCCCCTCATCCGGACCGCGACCTGCACAGCAATCCGCTAATTGTCCGTCGATCACCACGGCGGGTACGGAACGGATACCAAGCTCTTTCGCCCGGTCCGCCACATCTGGGTCCCTCATGTCAAGGACACTCACCTCGCATGACGGACAGGCGACACGGTTGACCAGTTCGATTGTCTCCTCGCACACGGCACATCCCGCGCTGAAGACCTCGATTTTACGTCTGATAGTCATGATGAACCCTCCTTCCGGTTTTTGTTTGCGGACTCTGTTTTGTCGGTTTTGAGTCCAGTCCCTTTCATCTTCGTAGAGCTGAAACGATGGCCTCCACCGATGGAGCTCCATGAAACTGACCCTTTTCATCCGAGTATAGGCGGCAGGAGTCGGCTCCATCAGAGGGGGTAGTGTCAGCGACATCCTGACCGTCGATGAGGATCGTCGGTGAACCGTACGTGCGGACATATGTCGGGGCTTCAGGGTCAGATCGAATCCACTCTTTCCACTCAGGTTGAACCTTTGCCGCTTGAAGAGCGTGCAGCAGGTTCGTTCTGGCATCCTTCAAGTTCTGGCAATCGGCATCATAGATCAGTTCAATGCTTATCATGTTCTACCTCCTGAGTATCCAGTGCCTCCAGGATCGGGCATTCACTTGTCGGCCCCTTTCCCTTGCACCGGTCCTTCAACTTCTTGAGGGCATGTTTCATCGACTGAAGTTTCTCGATCTTCTCCTCGATGTCTGCGATCTTGTCCTCAGCGCGCCTCCTGACATCTCGACAAGTCGTCTCCGGATCGACACGCAGGGTGAGGAGTTCCAGGATCTCCTTGAGAGAGAATCCCAATTCCTGTGCTCGCTTTATGAACAGAATACGTGCTATAGTATCGTCGGGATATTGCCGGTAGCCTGATTCACTACGAGGCGGTTCGGGGATCAGTCCCCGCCGCTCGTAATATCGTATTGTCTCAACGTTCACCCGGGCTCTTCTGGCCAACTGGCCGATAGTCAAATTTTCCATTTTATCACCTCCCTATATAATATAAACACTGTACTTAGGTACAGGGTCAAGTCTTTTCTGTAGAGATCTTTGATCATAAACTGATTCTGAGCTCTTCTACAGGAGATAAAGTAAATGCGTCTTTTCTGACGAACTTGCATTCCTGTAACGGCCTGGTTCCTCCCCTGAATATTAACTACCAAGCTTCAC
>CAYTWO010000018.1:0-31795 GCA_964442125.1 uncultured Gemmatimonadota bacterium | reverse complement strand
AGCGAGGAAAGTGTGCCCAGCCCACTGAGTATTAACCTTGCCGCCAACTACGGTGAGGAAGGTGACTACGGCAATATCACCGCCGTGATCGTGGCGACCGACGCGATCACCTACTCCAACCTTCATACCCGTTTCTCTATAACGGAGTCACACCTTCCGCCTCACGGAGGCTTCGATGAGTTCAATCACGTGATGAGAGACATGATCCCCGACGCCACGGGTCTCGACCTCGATATTTCAGAGGGAGACTCCGTCGTCCAGCAGGTAACGTACAACCTCTCGAACGACTGGAACTTCGCAAACCTCAACATAGTTGTCTTTGTCCAGAGCGATCCCGGCCGTCGTGTCCTCCAGGCCGCCAGGCTCACCCCGGCATCGGGCGCGTTGACCGGAAGCGTGACAAATTCCGCTAACAGCTTCCCGATCCCGAACGCAACCGTGTATATCGAGAACACGAGCTACGGGGATATCACAGATTCCCAGGGGAACTACGTCTTCTCGTTTATTCCCGGAAGCCAGACCATTACCGTCGGCGCTGCCGGTTTCGATCCGGACACGCTCGAAGTGGTAATCGCACCCGATGACACGACGACCTTCGACATTCAGCTCAATCCAGGTGCGACGAGCTCCATAACAGGGACCGTTACCGATCAGAACAGCGGTTCCGGGCTGCTTGCCCATGTCACCCTATACATGAACGGCGACTCTCTTGCGACAGTAGAGACGGAACCGGTGACAGGGACTTACACATTCAGCGGGATCAACATCTCTATGCCGCCATGGGTGGTCTACACCGACCTAAGAGCCGTTTCCACGATCCCCTACCCGACTGTTAATTACGGAGACACAATAGATGTAGTAGAGGGAACTCCTTCGGTCGTCGATTTCGAAGTGCTCCCGTCTGAAGTCTTCCTCGTCGACGATGACGAAGGCGAGTCTTACGAAAGCTACTTCGTAGACGAGATATCATCGACCGGCAGGACCTATTATCACTACGATGTCAACGGGACCGGTGTATCTGCCATGAACTATATTCAGCTCTTCCCCTCTACATCTACCGTCGTCTGGTTTACCGGCGACGCCACGAGCGGCACAATAACAGACTCTGAACAGGACAGTCTTGCCAAGTTCCTCGATCAGGGAGGAAGTCTCTTCCTCACCGGACAGAATATCGTAGAGGACCTCGATGCGTCTCAAAGCGATTTTCTGCAGGATTACCTGCACATCAGTTACGGGGGAAATGTCTCCTTCTGGATCTCGCATGGCGTTGATGGAAATCCGGTGACGACCGATCTCGAGTTCTTTCTGACAACCGGGGCAGGAGGAGCCAACAACCAGACCTCTCGAGATCTCCTTGTTCCTTCGGCACCGGCAGACGAATTTATCTACTACCTGATAAATCCTGTTGACCCGACACCGCAGGGGACGGCGGCTATCTACGTCGAGGGTACAAACGATTCCAAGGCGGTTTTAATGGGATTCGGCTTCGAGGCGATAAATCGATCCGGAGGTAATCCAATATATGCCACACGCGAAGAGACGATGCTCGCGATCCTCAACTGGTTCGACGGGATAACAGGGATCGGGGACAACGATGGGACAGGCGGAGACATCACACTTCCAAGGGTCCTGGCTCTGCATCAGAACTACCCGAATCCCTTCAATCCATCGACGACGATTCGCTACGCGATCCCGTCATACGAGGGAGAAGAAGCGCAGTCGCAGACCTCCGTCCCGGTACAGCTTACCCTCTACGACCTCAGGGGAAGGCTCATCAGGACGCTCGTTGACAGAGAGCAGGGGCCGGGCTCCTATTCCGTGCATTGGAATGGACAGGACAACCTTGATCATACCGTGGGATCCGGGATATACTTCTACTGCCTGAAGGCAGGAGATCAGGTCCTGACTCGGAAGATGACCATCCTGCGCTAGTGCCATGTCATGCAGCAGGGTAATTCCGGCTGAATGCCATCGTATTTATGAGCAGGACCACTAAAGGGGCATCAGCCGGAAGATATAAAAGCGGGGGTAACCATTGACTGGCTGCCCCCGTTTATTTATTGCGACTGTGTTTCGTTCACTCCGTGACGGTAACCGTCATGAAGTCGTACTCCCAGTGATTGTTGGGATTGGATTGCTCTCCCACGCACAACCGCAGTTTGTAGTCCGCCGCAGGTATCCCGTTGGGGATAGAGATCGTCATATCGCTGACAGCCGTTGTTCCCCCGGGCAGGTTCTTGAGGACCGGCTGCACGTACGGGTTGCCGCCATATTCGTCCCCGTTGGGCAGAATAACATCGATCCAGGCTTGTATCGATTGTGTCCACGATGTGATATTCGTCATGTGTACCGTATAGTCGAGATCGCTGCCCATCGGGACCGTTGCCGACTCAGGCGTAATCTCCACATCAACCTTGGAAAGATCACTCGTGTTGAGGATATTTTTCTGGGATTGCGACTGCACGAAGACCGCCACACCGATGTCCTCGGCATCGACTACACCGTACCAACTCTGATCGATAACAAAGGGCTTCACCAGGTCCTGGGTTTCACCCACGTTTCTGATCGTCAGGTCGTCCACCGGCAGGACATCTCTCACCAGGAAATCTTCCCCTATGATGTTGCTCTGGTAGACGACACATCTTACCTTGCAGTCCGGCATCCCTATGGTCTGCAGGACCTCGAGATGAATATTCAATCTCCCCCCTGTCTCGTCGATGCTCGAACCCGAGAGATCGATCGAGACGTAGGGATTTTCCTCCAGGTGACGGAGAATAATCGGCTCGTAATAAGGGCGCATGTACGTTCCACCGCCCAATACGCGCTCTACACCGCCAAACCAGACATCCGGGATGCCGCCTACACCGTAATAGTCGGCTCTCGATTCTGTCTCCGACGTGGCGTAGCTGTCACTGACATGCCAGAATAGAACGGTCATATTGGAATGACCGTAATCAGCCATCAGCTCTTCCAGAGCTGCTTCCGCATCCGGGCAGTACCCTCACCATGTCGCGGTGAAGCACTCGGACATCGTAACCTTCTTGTCGAATGCCATCGCCAGGGTGGAGAACCCGAAGAGAAGGGGCACACATACAAAGAAGAGGATCGTCGCTCTTCTCATGAAAAAGCTCCTTTCTACCCCCTTGGGCAAGTTGAACAGATCGAAAAACTCGTGTAGAAGGGAACCGATGGGGAATTCCGGCCGTTAAACCCGGCCGGTTCGGTCCTTTCAGGCTGGTACTACATTCTCTGATAGTACAGACTATATCAGATGTTATCGAGTTTGTCAACACACCATTTTAACGGACCATATCAGAAGGACACAACAATTAGAACCTGCTGAAAAGTCTGACCTCGAGCCCCTCGAATTCAGGCTCTGTCCGGCACACGCCTCCCACACAGACCTTCCCCTTCTGACGCGAACCGTAGAAGACTGTCAGGTCATGGCTCTCGCTGATATTGATGTTCGCCTGGCCCGCGAGGAATATATCTTTGTCGGGAAGAGCCTGAAGGTCTCTCTGGAGGTCCGACATATTACTCCTCTCTCCGATCAAAGAAAGGGTCCATCGCGGTGATCGGGCGTATTCGGCAACCAACAGGTTCACATCGAATTCCCCTAAAAAGGCGGCTTTCTGATGCTGGTGCTGCAGTTCCGTACGAAAACTGTTTCGGTCATCCAAAAAGAATTCCAGTTCGAGGATAGGTGTGACGCTGCGGATATCCAGGTTGATCTGAGATGCATAGGCCAGGACCATATACAGCCAATCCCCCTGGTATCGGCTCCACTCACCGTAAAATTCCTCGAACTGGAGGTCTCCGTCCAGGTTCTTTGTCTGGCTGTAGTTCAGGAGTAAGGTGTTCATCGGTATCGGAGAATAGGCTGCCTCGACCTGAAAGCCCTTTTCGTCGTTCGCGTCCATCGACCAGCCATTCCGGCTCAACAAAGTGTAGGTGTGCTCACGGGTCAAAGCGGGAGGATTGTTGTAGTCTATTTGCCTTCTCGTTGTTCTCATCGCAAAATTGTCGTATCTCTTAAGCTCCAGGCTGAACCCCACATCGAGGAGACTGAAGTTTGTTCCGAGATAAATTGCACTCCCTGAAGCATTTATCCTGCTCCCGTACTCCCCGTAGAAAAAGATATCTCCGACGCCCAATTCCATCCGGCCCGTGGCGATTTCCTTCTTGACTGAATTCGGAAAATTTTGACGAACCAGACTGGTACCAAACATCAGGTGGTATTTGTACGCCAGGCGGGTCTCGAGGTTGATAGCATGGAGGAGACCTATCCTTTCCTGTGGTATTCCTGATATATGCTTCTCCAGCATCTTACCCGAAAGAAAGGTGAAATCAAAAAGATCTCTCCTGACCCCAAGACGTATACCGTCTAAGCTGTTATCTATCCGGACATCACGGTTCTCGTAACTGCGAAAGGCGATTCCCCGCCCGAATATGTCATAAAAATTGCCGGCCGTTATTCGTATGTCGTCTCTCTGAAACTCCAGGTAGCGGAAGGGGAACCCTTCAAAGGTTGAATCGGGGGGGACATTCTTTCGTTCGGATGGCTGGAAGGTTTCGAATCGTGCCCCGAAAGAGAGAGGCTCCGTGAGGTAGCGCAGCTCGAACCAGTCCTCGAAGATCTCGTCTTCCGTGCCCTTCTCGAGGGAGTACTCGAGCTGGTTCGAGATGGTCAGATTGGTGTAATCGAAGGACTGGCCTAATATAATCGAACCGGGAATAACTGCAGCAAGGATTCCCGACAGCAGGACAACCGTCGACATCCTGTACCTGTACAAGATCCGCCTACCCACTGGCTTTTCCTTCTTCGATCACTCCTTCCTCATCCGGTGCCAGTGCCCTGTCGATCTCTTTGCGCAGAGAATCCTCATCACCAGGTCGATAGCCAAAATGCTTGTAGAGGATCTCCCCCTCCGGACTCAGGACGAACGTGTAAGGTGTCCCCAGGAGCCCATATCTCCGCATCACTTCTCCGTTCGTGTCGAGCAGGACCATGAACTCGAAGCGATTGCCTGAAACGGTCGATTTTACCTTCGACACGCTCCACGGGGAATCTTCCGATATCGCCAGGACCTTGACCCCTCTTTCCCGGTAATCCAGAAAGATCTGGTTCAGGTGAGGGAGTTCCTTCATACAGGGCTTACACCAGGTCGCCCAGAAGTTGATCACGATCGGCGCCTCACCCAGAAGCTCGGAGAGTTGGACCTCCTCACCATTCAGGTCTTTCAGGGAGAAATCCGCGGCCTTGAGCCTGCTCTCTCCCGCAAACATGGGTGTGAAGCACGACAGTGTAAAGACAAGGAGAAAAAGGCCTGTCATCAGAACTTTCCAACCCTCTGCTTTCAGATGTCTCATTGTTTCCATCCTCTTTTCTCTTTTTACCGTATCCTGGGACTATCGATCTGTTTCAAGCCCCCGGCGATGCGACAAAACCGGGATGCACTACTTGACCATGACCATTCGTCGGGTAATAACCTCATCGTTGGCGTGAAGTCGGTAAAAATAACTCCCGCTTCCGACTTTCTCTCCATTCTCGTTCTTTCCGTCCCAGACTACCCTGTGCTCTCCCACCGGCAATGACTTATCGATGAGGGATATGACCCGTCTTCCCCGCAGGTCATATATAGAAAGGTTGACCCTGGCTGGTGCCTTCAACCTAAACGCGATCGATGTAGAGGGGTTGAAAGGGTTGGGATAATTCTGATGAAGAACCATCGCACCGGGAAGCACGGGACCGAGACCTGCCGTATCGCCTCCTTCGCCTATGGCAACACTGCTGCTTTCCAGCCACTCTATGACCCGCTGCATTACCGTGTTCCGATCTGTCTGGGAATTGATCCCCTCGAAACCAAAGGCGAAATAGGTTACCCGCGATGAATGAGTAGAATCCGGAGCAGATGGAAACCAAACGGAAGAGACGGCAGCGACTCGCTCGGTTGACTCGTAATAGAATGTCGGGTTCGCAAACGCACCGTTTCTCACCACGCCTACTTCACTCGGTCTGACCTGGTTATTCGCCCCATCACCACCCGAGATCTGCAGCGTCAGGCCATCCGAAATCGGTTCCCCGTCGATCCCGTCGAGGGCGAGAATACCCGTCGAATCAGAAACCAACGATGCATGGAGATAGTCCGAATAAAATCCGCTACCACCGATATCCCTCCCGATGTCCTGCCCGCTGATGAAGAGCTTCCCACCACCATCGAGCAATCCTGTCAGGATGCCCATCTCTTCCGTGGTCAAGGCGGGTACCCTCTCGCCGGTCAGCCAGATGCAGTAATCGAACAAGGCGAGCTCTCCGATGGTTACCGGCTCGAGGTCGAGACCCCACACGCCTCTGGTGTAGGTGGCCGGGACTGCGTCCCTGTAAAAGTTCTCATAAGAACTCCCGCCGTCCCCGTCCACGATCAGGACGTCCGTCGAGTCAGTTATCAGGGCGAAATAAACCGTCTCGACATGTCCTGGATCCCTGCGTGATTGAAACCTCAACGAAGCCGTTGCGCCACCCTGTGTGTTAAATGGCGTAATGTCTACATAAGCACTGTCTGTCTGTCCCGATCCAATCGATAGCGGGGCCTGTGTGACGCCCCGGGAAAAGCATACAGGACCCACACAGAGTAAGACCCACCAGCTCGTGTCCGGAACATCGAACTCGAGGGTGACGTCGAGCGTGTCGCCTAAATCTCCCGTGTTGGTAACATACGCCTTGAGAGTGGTGAACTCCTGGAGAGAGGCGATCTTTATCGGATCCCGTACCTCGATCGTAAAATCGTAATCGACGGCACCCGCAATCGCAACGGGATAAATTAGGAGGGCAAAGGCGAAAATACAAGGCCCTGAGCTTGTTTTTTTATGAAATCTCATCGTTTCTCCCCCACATCAAGCGAAGCTTTAACAAGAAAGACGATCCAATACCGGTGAGCTGGATCATCGATAGTCCGACACAGGACCAGTCCATACTCAGGGGATCAGGCTCGATGCGGCCTGCAGGACCTCCTTTGTATTCTCGTCCTGGATAAAAGCCACAATGCTCAGGTTCGCGGCATCCCACCCGGCTTCTATTGCGTAAGGCTGGTCAAAAGTCAGGGTATCTCCCTCAGTCAGGGCCAGTGTCATCCCCTCCGTTGTGGGAAGCATCGCCCGCATTACATTGTCGAAGTGATCGATACCGTTCGGGGCATTGTGGGTGAGGTCGCTTTCAAGGACCACAAACGTCAGATGGAAATTTCCCTGTGGAACATCCATTCCCGTTATTACTTCCACACCTGCCTGACCGCTTGATCCGTTGACCTCGTTCCAGACACGAAGGTCCAGGGGTGCGCCGACGCCCAGCCTGTCATCTATAGATTGTTGGATTTGACCTCCGTCCGTCGGTGACGGAAATTCCACACCATCGATTACAATATACGGAACGCCTGCACCCGGATCATCTACTTCATAATAATCCGTCCGGGCATTGTTCTCCTCGCGGGCGGCCAGATAGAAGGGGTCTCCTGGATTAGGCCAGGAGACATGGTACTGGATCCCTACCAATGTTTCGATCCCGTGGAGTTCGAGCATCTCTATCACGATCGAATCGGACGCTACACAGGGCACGCAGCCGGTATTCGAAAAATCCTCCAGTAAGACCACTCTCTGAAGTCCGAGGTTGGTCAGCGTGAGTGTAAACGAAGCCGTCTTGACTTCACCTGCCTCCACCGTCACACTCACGGAATTCGGGTCCGCAGTGTAACCCTCTTTTTCTACCGACACCTCGTGATCTCCGATGGAGACCTGTTTCAGCGTGTCCGGTGTAACCTTTCCCGATGATAAGCCATCCAGAGAAATGGCGGCCCCATCCACGCTGGACGTGACAAAAATCGAGCCTGTTTCTCCAATAATCCCTGCCGGATCTTTCTGTCCGCAGGCAGGCAGCAGGAAAACACCGAGGAGTAGAATGGCTGTCAACACATTGCCTTTCATAAAACATCTCTCTTTACATGAAAACACTTCAGCTTTCCACAAACTCCCTTACATTCCGACGGCAATATCTGGAACGGCCTGTCCATCAGGCGCCGGGAGCTCGTCGATGTCCCCAATAACAAAAAAGGCCCCGTATTATAACACAATCGGTGACAATTGGCAATCCTTTCTTTCACCCTTTCGCGCGCCCTCTTGCGCTAATCCATAAAATTACGGAAGGGCCATAACAAAGAATATAAACCTTTGCTGTATATTTTTCCCCCGGGACGATCTTATATTAATCAACTAACCGACAATGAAATTCAGGATCTTATCCTGAACGAAGATCACCTTCTTTAATTCTCGACCCTCTATGTGGCGGGAGATACGAGCGATCTGGATAGCCGCCTCACGCACTTCATCCTCTGCTGCCCCCCGATTAATGTCAACCGTTCCCCTCAGCTTGCCATTGACCTGCACCGCAAATGTAACCGTCTCACGCCTCACTAATTCTTCATCGTATGTCGGCCAATCCGACCTGAATATAGTCTCATCGTGCCCCAATAATTCCCACATCTCCTCTGCAAGATGGGGCGCCATCGGGGAGATTAGAATGGCAACACCTTCCAGGACATCTCTTCCTACCGGGTGATCGACATTATCTTTGTCGGTCAGGAAGTTCAGGAATTCCATGAGACGACTGACCGTCGTGTTGAGACGTAAATTCTCGATTCTCTCGGTGATATCTTTCACCAGGATGTTGTATTCCTGCCACACATCCGGGTGTGTTGAGCCCTCAACCCCTTCCAGGGCTCGCTCGAACCATACCCAGAATCTCCTGATAAACCTGTAGACCCCTTCGATTCCCCTTTCGCTCCATTCGGAGTCCTGGTCCGGAGGACCCGTAAAGAGTTCGTACATCCGGAGGGTATCCGTACCATACGATTCCACGAGCCCGTCGGGGCTTACCACGTTACCCTTTGACTTCGACATCTTGTAGAATTCCTTCAACAGGTCTTTTTCACACCTCGGACACCTCCCGTCTCCGACACCGTCGATCGGAATGAACCCATGTTCCTCACAGCGAAACGCCTGATAATAGATCATTCCCTGGTTAAAGAGCCTCTCAAAGGGTTCCTCGAAGTCGAGCATCTTGATGTCGTAGAGAAACTTGGTATAGAACCGAGCGTAGAGTAAATGGAGGATTGCATGCTCCACCCCCCCGAAATAGCTGTCAACAGGTAGCCAGCTCTTTACCTTTTCGGGATCAAAAGGCCCTTCTGCGTAATCCGGTGATGGATAACGGAGAAAATACCATGATGAACCCGCCCATTGAGGCATCGTGTCTGTTTCTCTCCCGGCATCACCGCCACACTTAGGACATTTTGTGTTTACCCACTCCGCTATACCGGCTAGCGGTGACTCGCCGGTCCCAGTCGGCTTGTAACTTTCCACGTCCGGCAACCTCACCGGAAGGTCCTTCTCCGGCACTGGAACTTCACCGCATTCGTCACAGTAGACGATCGGTATCGGCTCACCCCAGTAACGCTGCCGGGAGAAAACCCAATCCCTCAGACGATATGTAATCTTATGTCTCCCAAGTGATTGCTCCTCGAGCCATGCGGTGATCCGTTTTCGGCCCGTCCGCGAATCAAGTCCATCGTAGGGGCCGGAATTGACCATTCTTCCCTCGCCTGTAAATGCTGACGTGAGTTCCCCTCTACCGTCTCTCTCTGATTCATCGTTGTAGATTACTTCCAGGACAGGCAACTCGAAGCGATGTGCAAAGTCATAATCTCTCTCGTCGTGAGCTGGGACCGCCATAATCGCTCCGGTTCCATATGTAGTAAGGACGTAATCCGCCACCCATATGGGCATTTTAGCCCCGTTGGCGGGGTTTATTGCCTCGGCTCCCAGCGGGACCCCTGTCTTCTCCCTCTGCAGGTTCTGGCGCTCCAACTCCGTCATATTGCGCGTCTTAGTGACGTAACTCCTCAGCTCCTCGAGCCGATCCGGAGAACAGATCTCTTCCGCCAGTTCATGCTCGGGAGCGAGTACGAGGTAAGTCGCGCCGAAGAGTGTGTCCGGTCGCGTAGTGAAGACCGGGATTTCCCATTCCCGCCCTTTTTTCTTCACCTTAAATACGATCTCGGCACCCTTGCTCCTGCCTATCCAATTGGCTTGCATTATTTTGACCTTCTCCGGCCAGTCCAGGTCCTCCAAACTCTCCAGGAGGCGATCTGCATATTTCGTGATCCGCAACATCCACTGGACCATGTCCCTTTTCGTGACAACAGCCCCACACCGTTCACATTCTCCCTGTACGACCTCCTCGTTGGCAAGTCCCGTCTTGCAATCCGGACACCAGTTGATCGGCATGGTTGCCCTGTAGGCCAGTCCATTTTCGTACATTTTCAGGAAAATCCACTGTGTCCATCTGTAATAGTCCGGATCCGAGGTGTTGATTTCCCGTGACCAATCGTAGACCGCGCCGATCTCTCGCATTTGTCGCTTGTAATTGGATATGTTACTCTCGGTGTTTGTTTTCGGGTGTACGTTCTTGGATATGGCATCGTTCTCCGCAGGAAGACCAAAGGAATCCCACCCCATAGGGTGGAGGACGTTATAGCCATTGAGAAGCATATAACGACTCCACGTATCAGGTATCACATAATTTCGCCAGTGACCCACATGAAGACCGGAGGCGGAGGGATAAGGAAACATAGCAAGACAATAATATTTCGGACGCGGGTCATCTTCAACGACCTCATGATGCCCCCATTCATACCACTTCTTGCGCCACTTCGTCTCGATATCGTTAAACGGATAAATGCTTCGCTCTTTCATGAAATCCCGGCCCCAATAGTGATGTGGAAAAGTGTGGAAAACTCCAGCCCTGCCCCTTTCGAAAATACGCATCTTTCTGTGATACAACCAGATACGTCTTTTATCTGCAATTCGGGAACTCGCTGACTATTCCACAAAACAAATTTCAACTCATTTATTTTCAATCAGTTGTTTATTTTCCTGTCCTTAATGTCTTCCTTGTCGATGACCTTTATGTTTGCGACGCCTTCTTCCTTCATTTTACACTCTCCATGGAAGAAGACACCCTCATCGACGATAAGGCTCTTCGTCCTGATATCACCCTCGATATGCGCGCCGGCCTGAAGTTCAACCCTGTTCTCTCCTGCGACCGTTCCTATTACCTTCCCCCCTATGACGACCTCACCGCTCTTGACATCGCCCTTGACTACACCTGACTTCCCAATGATCACGATCTTTCCCACATTCAGTTTTCCCTCGAATTCCCCATCGATTCGGATAGTCCCGTCCACATTACACTCGCCATTAAACTTTGCCCCTGGTCCCACGATCGAATTTATTTTCCCGGCTTCTCTTTCCTTGTCATCCCTTTTCAACAAAGGCACCTCCTTTTATCTTCACCTGAGTTGAGCGATTTTCTCCCCGACAGAATCACTCAAATCAGGCGTCAATCTCGTTTTCTCTCTGTCAGCCCTCAAATCCATTGCCACGTCTGTAATCAAGAAGATAGGGTTGGGGGTCAACGGCAACTCCCCTTCGTCTGACCTCGTAATGAAGGTGGGGAGCCGTGCTTCTACCTGTACTTCCGCTGAAGGCAATAATGTCTCCCTTTTTCACCCATTGCCCTCTGCTGACGATAAGCCTCGTGTTGTGACCGTAAATTGTCGTATATTCTTCTCCATGTTGGACCTCAACGTAGTTGCCATAATCGTTGTCCCAACCCAGCTCAGATACAACTCCTGAGGCCGTTGTTCTGACCGCCGTGTTTTCTGGAACCGCTATATCTACACCAGGATGAAACGTCGGTTCATCCGTGAATCCTCTCGTAATAAACCCGCGACGGGTGAGTGGCCATTCTTTTGGCGTTTCGCTGCCAAGATGTCGAATTAATGGCGATCTCCCCTCATTGTAGGAGACGACCCCCATATCACCCCATTGTGTCGGCGGCTGACTCTCTCCTTCTCCCGGGCCGGTCTCTATTCCACCTCCCACCACGCCCACGCCGAGGATGACATTGATCTTCTCTATGTATCTCTCATACTCTTTCAATTTGAGGCTCAGTTCATCTATGAGCGATAATTTTTCCTCCAGCAGGCGGTTTTCTGCCTTCAGATCTTCCATCTCTTTTGTCTTTTTCAGAAGAACTCCATAATGAACCACGACGGCGGCCAATGTGACCAGACAGATGCATAGTGCGCCGGCCATCAGTTTCAAGTTGCGATATGATGTCTTGATGGTCCGGGAGTGTTCCCCATCGTGAGGGACTAAGATTATGGAAAGATTCCTTCTCGACAAGGCTCTACCTATATCTCGATTCCAAGGATATCGAGGAGCCTGTTCAGGTCTTCCATAGAATAATACTTAATGGAAATCGTACCCTTCGGAGACCCCCTCAGCTTCACCAGGGTCCCAAAGTAACGCTGTAGTTCCTCTTCGACTCTCCGGATCCTTGGATCGACGCTACGACGAGACCTCCTCCGCTTTATTCCAGCCGGCGCGTCAATCATGTCCCGTTGGGTCTCTTCCGCCTCTCTCACACTCAAGCCTGTTTCTACCATTGCGTTAGCCGCTCTTGTCTGCTCGTCCGGATCCTCTATTGACAGAAGAGTCCTGGCGTGGCCGGCTGTTAACCTGCCGTCCCTCATCAGGGCCTGTACTTCATCGGGCAGCTTTAGAAGTCGCAGTGAATTAGTCACTGTCGATCGATTCTTTCCTACCCTCTTAGCTGTCTCTTCATGGCTGAGGCCAAATCTTTCTATCATCAATTCGTATGCGCGGGCTTCTTCAACCGGGTCAAGATCTTCCCGCTGGAGATTTTCCACAAGCGCAACCTCCAGGAGTTCCTCATCCGGGACCTCCATGATGATACACGGGACCTCAGAAAGACCTGCCCTCCCTGCGGCTCTTAGGCGACGTTCACCCACGACGAGGTCGTATCCATCCGCCCGTCTCGAAACGATCAGGGGTTGCAGGACTCCCTTTTCCTCGATAGACCTTGCCAGCTCGGCGATCTTTTCAGAATCGAAATCAAGCCTTGGCTGATAAGGATTCGGGCGAATCTCGTTGATCGAGAGGTCGACTAATTTACGTGTTTCCTCTTCCACCCCCGACTCGGTTATCAATGCATCTAAGCCTCTTCCTAATCTTCGTTTTTGCATCGTTCAATCACTTCCTTTGCAAGTTTCATGTACCCTTTCGCTCCAGTACTGAAGATGTCATAAAGGATAATCGGTTTCCCGAAGCTCGGAGCCTCTGAAAGCCTTACATTCCTTGGTATTACAGATGCGTAGACCTTGTCACCGAAGTAATCCCTGACCTCCTTCGCGACCTGCTTGGACAGGTTAAGCCTTGAATCATACATTGTCAGCAAGACACCTTCTATTTCCAGATTCTGGTTCAGATTTTTCTGAACGAGGCGCACCATGTTAAGGAGCTGACTGAGACCTTCCAACGCATAATATTCACACTGAATGGGGATAATCACCGAATCTGCCGCCGTCAGCGTATTCAGAGTCAGCAGACCGAGGGAGGGGGGGCAATCAACAATAACGAAGTCAAAATCCTCCTTCATCGGCATGATGGCCTTTTTCAGCTTTGCCTCCCTTGCCATTGTGCTTACCAGTTCCAGCTCCGCTCCCGTAAGGTTAATATTCGAAGGCGCGACCTGCAGGTAAGGTATCGATGTGGAGACAAGGACCTCCTTCAATTGAACGTTATCGACGATTACGTCATATATTGTCGGCTCGCTCCTGTCTCGCTCGATCCCCAGGCCACTGCAAGAGTTGGCCTGTGGATCGATATCAATCAGGAGGATTCGCTTCTCCGCCACTGCCAGACAGGAGGAAAGATTAATGGCTGTCGTTGTCTTTCCGACACCACCCTTCTGGTTGGCAATGGCTATTGTCTTTCCCATGGTTGATCCTTCTCAGAAAACTCCCCTCTACCGGAGCGATTAATGACTAAAATATAACGGCAATACAAGTAAAATCAAAGGGAGCTATTGTTCGATCTGTTTTCACTTGACGAGGGTCATTTTTCTTACCAAAACCTCGTTTTTTGAGCGGAGTTTGGCCAGAAAAATACCCCCGGCGACATCCAGTCCTCTTTCACACTTCCCGTCCCAGTGGACTTCATAGGTTCCCGGGTCCCTCTCACCCTCGTAGAGGGTCTTTATCCTCCTCCCCCGAACGTCGAATATCTCAAGTGACACCTCCACCACCCCTCCTTCCGGAACCGTGAATCTCAAGGTCGTACTCGGGTTGAAGGGATTGGGATAATTCTGGCTCAGTGTCAATGCCTTCGGCATCCCCTGATATGACCCCGGTTCACTACCGATACCTACTCCTTGTGTATCGATCCACTCGCCGCTAACTGCATCTACATATACCACAATGGTGGTTAAAAAGGTAGTAGTGTCCGAATAAGTGAACATCCAGACAGCCCTCTGCAGTTCCAGCAGATAGAGTCCCCTGCCCGCCGCAGCGATGATCAGGTCTGACCCCGTGTTCTGCCGGAAATCTCCCCCCCCGTTCGCCTCCGCAACAGCTACCGCGGCATCACTGTCGATCCAGTTATCCGGCAGTGGATCGAGTATGGAGAGTGTGTCGCTGACCTCTAAACCGACAGGAAAACCCAGGGTGACTGCTACCATTAAGAGTGAGTCGTCCATAGACGATTCGAACAGGTAAGTCCAGACCATGGTCTCGCCAGCTATATGCATCTCTTCACCAGCGCCCAGCATGTAGCGCAGTGCTGCGTCCGGATGCCAGGCTGTCGCGAGTGCTTCGGCGGGACCAAAATAGTCGCGTGCTGTCCCCTCGAGCTGGGCCCTTGAATCGGACGGCAGCAGAAAAGTGCAAGCGATCACTGTCACTGCCACGACATTCCAGACAAATGACCCGGCACCATCTTTCATATTGCCCACTCCTTTCTCGGTTGCAAACACAGATCGTTCCTCATTGTCCCCCGCCCGTACCTGACTCCCAAACCGAACTTGCCAGCAGACGCACTAATGCGCCTTACATTACTGCCAGCAAGTCTATCGCTGTAAAGAATTGTTGTCAAGCATTTTATTGCCTGCCTAACGTGGATAGAGTGATACCGGTTCCCGCCTTGACTTCATGAACCGGCAACTCTATACTTTCATCGTTTGAAACGCCTCGCAGCCCCAGTTGTGAGTCAATATAAAATGCACCGACTGTTTCCTCCGTTTCAGCACACGACAGCAGAATAGAGGGCCATGGATATCGACATAGACAGGGAGATCCAGAGGTTGCTGCCTCTTGTCCAGAGGCCATCTCGCTATATTGGCGGTGAGCTGAACCTGATCGGCAAGGATCCAGAAAGTGTATCCATAAAGGTTGTCCTCGCCTTTCCTGAGGTCTACGAGATTGGAATGTCTCACCTGGGCATCAAGATCCTTTACCACCTCATAAACTCTCGGAGTGATGCCCTGGCGGACAGGGTGTTTTCTCCATGGCCAGACATGGAATCAGAGATGAGGAGAAGGTCTCTACCGCTGTGGGGGCTCGAAACGAAACTTCCCCTTGACTCCTTCGATGTCGTCGGATTTTCTCTCATGCACGAGTTGATGTACAGCAACGTCCTGACTATCCTGGATCTCGGGAAAATCCCCTTGAACAGCGAGGATCGATCTCCCCTTAATCCCCTCGTTATCGCCGGCGGTCCTTGCGCATCGAACCCTGAGCCACTTGCTCCATTTATAGACGCCTTCGTTATCGGTGAAGGCGAGGAGGTCATCGGCGATGTAGTCGAATTCCTTGCCTCCGCGAAGCGAGGGTCTCTGTCTCGAGAAAAGAAATTGATCGGGCTTGCCGGAATCGAGGGAATTTACGTCCCGCAATTCTACAGCCCTGCCTATACAAAAGGAGGAGGTTATGCCGGCATCGAGCCGATCAGGTCGGATGTCCCGCTACGAATCCGAAAGCGCTCCCCCGCTTTATTGAAAGATTCATTCTATCCAGAGACTCCCATCGTCCCACTTTCGCGGATCGTTCAGGATCGGCTCGATATTGAGCTGTTCCGGGGATGCACACGCGGCTGTCGGTTCTGTCATGCGGGATATTTCTATCGCCCCGTTCGAGAGAAGGAGCTGGAGACCGTCATCGAGCAGGTCCGTTCCGGTCTTCACAAGAGTGGATGGGAAGAATTCGGACTCCTTTCCCTGTCGACTTCAGACTACACCGGCATTGAATGCCTTCTCGAATCGCTGAAGGACGAACTCTCGCGGGAGAATATTTCTTGCTCCCTTCCTTCCCTTCGGATAGACAACTTCTCCCTTTCGATTTCGGGAATGGTCTCCGGCATTAAAAGGACTGGCCTTACTTTCGCACCGGAGGCAGGAACAGAGAGACTCCGCAAGGTCATTAACAAGGATATAGATCACGAAAAGATCCTCGAAACCGCACAGATCGCCTACAATGAAGGATGGAATCTGATAAAATGTTATTTTATGATCGGACTGCCCACCGAAACACGATCCGATATCGATGGCCTTGTCGAGCTTGCCCTGGATATTTACAATGTGGCACAAAGTGTTGACAAAAATAACCGGCTCAATGTCAGCATCGGTTCGTTCGTTCCCAAGCCCCATACTCCGTTTCAGTGGGAGGCCTTCTGCCCTGAAAAGGAACTCAGGGACAAGGTTCGATATATCAGGGACCGTCTGCGCCAGAGGGGAATCAAGGTGAAGTGGCACTCCGTCGGCTCCTCATTCGTCGAAGCTCTATTTGCGAGGGGCGACAGGAGGATGGCTTCGGTCCTCCAGGAGGCCTGGTCTCTCGGTGCCCGTTTCGATGAGTGGACTGAGCGTTTCATGCGTTCGACCTGGGAAGAAGCCATGGAGAGATGTGATCTCGTGGCCGAAGAGGTCCTTCGAGAGCGCGGCGAGGAAGAAGCGCTGCCCTGGGACCACATCGACCTCCAGATCAGAAAAAAGCACTTGAAGCACGAGAGAAAAAAGTCGCTCCTCGTCCAGACGACAGAAGATTGCCGCTGGAACAAGTGCAACGCGTGTGGAATTCCAGGTGCTCCGGACGACATTGTCCTATCCGGGAAGGGGAAATTCTCTCCTCGTCATTCGGCATCTTCAGAGGCAAGAACATCTCAGCCCGAAACAATACGGTCGAGATACCGGTTTATCTATCAAAAGGATCGACCAGTTCGATTCCTGTCACATCTTGACATCATTCAGGTCTTCACGCGATCCTTTCGAGCCGCCAGATTGCCCATCGACTTCACGCGAGGCCGTTCTCCCCGCCCAAGAATCTCTGCCGGCCCTCCTCTCCCAACCGGGCTGATTGGCAGTAATGAAGTGCTCGACATATTCCTGAATCTGGAAGGAGAATTAGATATCGCCGGTTCGATTCGCCCTTTTTTACCGGAGGGACTGAACGTCACCGCCGCTTTTCCCGTACCCGTTGGCTCTCCAGCACCTTCTTCCCTTCTTGTGTGGGGAGACTATGAGGCACTCCTTCTGGATTGTGTTCCCTTCAGCTTTGAGGGCATTTCAGCTGCTGTCGAGAAATTCAAGCTCGAAGATACACTAACTGTCGTCGTTCCACGAAAAGGGAAGCTCCGAACCGTTGACATGAAAAAAGCGGTCCGGAATGTTGTTGCGTCTTCTGGTCCGCCAATATCATTCTCATTTCTTGCAAAGCTCCTCGACGTCGATGGTAACACGGCATCGCCTTTACTCGTGATGAGAGAACTTCTCGCTTTTACCCGGGAAGCCCTCGCTTGCGTCGAAATCACCCGTAAAGGGCTCCTCACATCAGATTTTACCTCCCTTTCTAATCAATAATGCGGCCAACCTCCGCTGATCCGTCATAATAGTTGTTTTTCAACCACCCAATGTTTCACGTGAAACATCTTTATTATCTCCGCCAAGACCTCTTCCTATTCAGTTTTATACAAGGCCTGGGCCTTGTATAATTTCATTTTGATATTGGGGTGTTAGTCCCCGTTGTTGTCGAAATTGCAACTCTTATTGTCCCATTAATGGCCTTTTTATATGTTTCTCGAGGCAAAATTGCTTGCACAAGGCCTCAGCCTTGTTTTATTTTGATGTTATGCCTGCGGATCGGCGCTGTTTTTCCACGGCAATCGCAATAACCGACACATCATTTGAACTCATCCCCGGAATCCTCGCGACCTGCCCCAGCGTTCTTGGTCTGATTTCGTTCAATTTCTCCCTGGAAACCATGGTCAGGTTCTGAAGTGCAAGGAAATCAAATCCTTCCGGGATAGAGGCAGACTCGAGTCTTTTCAGCCTCTCGATTTCAATTTCTCCGCGTCGGATGTAACCTTCATATTTTACTGACATCTCTACCTCGCGTATCGCGGAATCGCTGACCGACCCTGCGACATCGCGAAATCCTTTCTTCAATAGAGTGCCGATCGATACTCCTGGTCTCCTCAGAACGACATCCAGCGATTGGCTTTTTTGAAATCTTTCACCGCTCTCACCCAGCACTTCATCGAGTGTCTTGCTGCCCCAGCGCGTATTTTTCAGCTTTTCTCTAAGGGCTTTGATTTCTCCTTCCTTATCCAAGACGCCCTGGTATCGTTTATTGCCCAACAACCCCAACTCCCTCCCGATTCCCGACAACCTGATGTCTGAGTTGTCATTTCTCAGGTAAAGTCGAGATTCTGCCCTGGATGAATAGATCCTGTATGGAAATTCGACCCCTTTGAGAACGAGGTCGTCTATCATAACACCGATGTACGCTCGGGATCTCGGGAGGATCATGGGTTGGAGCCCCTTTACGGAAAGGGCCGCATTTATGCCTGCCATTAGGCCTTGCGCACCCGCTTCCTCATACCCGGTCGTACCGTTAATCTGTCCAGCAAGATAAAGCCCCTTTATCTCCTTGACCTCTAAACCTGCATTGAGTTGCCGGGGGGGGAAATAATCATATTCTATGGCATAACCATACTTTGTGATCTTTGCATTCTCGAGCCCGGGAACGGTCGCGACGATTTCTTCCTGGGTCTCTCTCGGGAAACTTGTAGACAATCCGTTCAGGTAGCACTCCGTTGTGTCGAGTCCCTCCGGCTCTATGTAGATCTGGTGCGTCTCTCGCTTCGGGAATCGCATGACCTTGTCCTCGATCGATGGACATGAACGAGGTCCGACTGCCTGTATCTGTCCCGAGTAGAGCGGAGCCTTGTCGATGCATTTTCTTATCACCCGGTGTGTCTTTTTCGTCGTTCCTGTCAACCAGCAAGGCCTCCTTGGGAGCGACGAGGGTGGACCGAAATTCGAAAAGGGAATAGGTACCTCATCCCCCCACTCCTCCCTGCATGGCGATGTGTCGATCGTCTCTCCTTCGACCCTGGGGGGTGTCCCTGTTTTAAATCTGTCGGACTTCAATCCAGCCCTGCTCAATTGCTCCGTTATCCCCAATGATGGCGGCTCGCCTCTTCTGCCTCCAGGAGAGATCTCCTGTCCCATGTGGATCTTTCCATTCAAAAAAGTGCCCACGGCAATTACTACGGCCTCTGCCTCGATCTCTCCGACCTTGTCCACCGTAACACTCGTCACTCGTCCGCGCTTTACACTGATTCCGACAACCGTACCAGCGATGACCTCCAGGCAGGGAATCTCCCCAAGGACCTTCCTCACCGCTTCCACATATAATTTCCTGTCTTCTTGTGCCCTCAGCCCCCAGACTGCCGGACCTTTCCGACGGTTAAGCACCTTGTACTGTATCGCCGCGCTATCCGCGAGCATTCCCATAAGCCCGCCCATGGCATCGATCTCTCTGACCAGGTGTCCTTTCCCAACTCCCCCAATCGCGGGATTGCAGGACATCTTCCCGAGTCCGGAAGGGTCGGTAGTAACTAATAGTGTCTCTACACCCATCCTCGCCGACGCTGCTGCCGCTTCGCATCCCGCGTGACCCCCTCCGACAATCAAAACTGGAATCCGCACGCTTTTTCTCCTACCTACTTACCTACACAGAAACGGGAGAAGATTTCCTCCAGGACCTCCTCGGTCGGTATGGCACCAATCAGTTCCCCCAGCGCCCTCGTGGACACGCGGAGGTCTTCCGCCAGGTATTCAGCGCTCAAGCCATTTCTAATTCCGACCATCATCCTGTCCAGTCCATCCAGGGCTTCTTCGATCCCTCTCTTTTGTCGCATCGTCGTAATTGCCGGTCCGCTTCTCTCGGCACCCCCCAGGGCGGTTGTCAAGATTTTCTCTTTCAGCACCTCGAAGCCGTCTCCTGTCTTCGTCGATAAATGTACCGGCACTTTTCCATATACCTCTTCTTCCGACCCCTTTTTCACCAGGTCTGTCTTGTTTATGACAATTATGACGTCTTTGTCCTTCATTTCCTTCAGAAACGTCCTGTCCTCCTTCCGTACACCCCTCTCGGCATCGACAAGGAAAAGGACAATGTCGGCTCCAGTAAGGTAATTGCGGCTTACCTCTACGCCGATTCTCTCCACATCATCTTCCGTCTCTCTCAATCCAGCGGTGTCTACCAGGCGTACGAGAAGGCCCGACAATGAGATTTCCTGTTCGATCGCGTCTCTGGTTGTGCCTGGATGAGGCGTGACGATAGCCCTCTCCCTCTTCGCCATCATGTTGAACAGGCTCGATTTGCCCACGTTCGGCAACCCCGCGATTACAATAACCGCCCCTTCTGTGGAGATCGAGCCCTCCTTCCAGGTTTCGAGCAGGTCTTTGATCCTCAACCTGATCTCGGCAGCCTTCTCCTTTACTCCAGCCGGATCGAATTCTTCCTCTCCTGGAAAGTCAATCTCGTATTCGAGCAGCGCGGCAAGCCCTTTGAGCTCCTCCCTTAGGTCGGAGATCTCCTGAGACAGGATTTTCTCCAGCTGGTCAACGGCCAGCCGATGAGCCCTTTTCGTTGTCGCCTGGATCATTCCGGAGATGGCCTCTGCCTGGATGAGGTCTATCTTTCCGTTGAGGAAGGCCCTCCTTGTGAATTCGCCCCTCTCGGCCAATCGGGCTCCTCCTCGCAGGCACTCTTCAAGTATCGCTCTCGGAATGTAGCGCCCCCCGTGGCTGGTTATCTCCACCATGTCCTCTCCTGTATAGCTCCCGGGGCTCCTGAAGATCGAGACCACGACCTCATCGATCTCCACCTCTGACCTGGACTCGTAGATCCTTCCAACAAGAATTTCTCGATTCTTTATATCCATGGGAGAGTTCTTCCCCTTGAAGAGGCGATCCAGGACCTCCAGGCAACCCTCTCCGCTCATTCTTACCACGGCAAGGGCGCCAACGCCTGCCGGTGTAGATATCGCAGCGATGGGATCGTTAAGCATCTTCCCTTTCCTTTTAACTGATCAATCAGGCGGGGTTGGGAGCTGTCTCTTTCTTTATGGGCACTGGAGGTCCCGTCTTCTTGTTCAGAAGGTACTGCTGAGCGATGGCCATGAGGTTGTTAACCGTCCAGTACAGGACAAGCCCTGATGGGAAGTTGATGAAAACGACGGTAAGGACGACCGGCATGATATACATCATGGGGGCCATCTTCGGGTCTGCGCTCTGGGGGCTCAACTTCTGCTGGAGAAACATGCTCAAGCCCATGACGATCGGCAGAACGGGGGGGCTGTCGGGCGCCGAGAGGTCTCTGATCCAGAAGGCGAAGCTTGCCCCTCTGAACTCGATGGTCATGCGGAAGACATAAAATAAAGCCCACAGAACCGGCATTTGCACGATAAGTGGGAGGCATCCTCCCAGTGGATTCACCTTGTGTGTCTTGTAAAGTCGCATCATCTCCTGACTGCGAGCCTGTGAGTCATCCTTGTATTTCTCCTGCAGTTCTTTCATTAACGGTTGAATCTTCTGGAGGTTCTGGGTCGCCTTCAGGCTTTTCTGGGTAAGGGGAAAGAAAACCACCTTGGTCATCAAAGAGAAGAGAATGATCACGATGCCATAGTTGTCGATGTACGTATGCATCCACAGGAGGATGACCACTATCAGCCTGGTGAAGGGCTTGATTATCCACCATCCGTATTCCACGAGGTTTTCCATTCCCACGCCGAGAGACGACAGTCTATAATAGTCCTGTGGACCTAAATATAGCTGCATCTCGAACCTGTCTGCGACGTCTCCGGGCGGAAGGATGGCGGTCATGCCGATCCGGTTTTCTTCTTTAGCCCCCCTTGAAACGACTCCCTTCATCGGTACTGCCTTCGTTACGAGGGCGGCGATAAAGTACTTGTTCTTGACTCCTGCCCATAGAAAGGGCCCCTCTCTGAACGCTGTATTCCCGTCGTCACCTCCTAGATCACCTACGTCGACCCTTTCGATGTCGCCTTCCAGGCCACCCATCACCGTTCCAAAGTATTTGATATCATTACCTAAGGAATCCACTTCCGTGGGCATCAACCTGGGGAGGAGGTCCGTCTGGAGATAGACTTCTCTATCTCCGACAATTCCCGGGAGGTAGAGTACAATTCCAATCACGTATGTGCCGGGAGAAAAGGTGTATTGAATCGATATGCTGTCGCTGTCACCAACCGGATGGGTTAAGACAAGGGTTCTCTGCTTGTAGGTCGCGTCAATGCGGCTCTGCGATGATGTGAAGCTCAGCCCGCTAAGGTCCAGGGTGTCCCTGTCGAGCGTTACCCTCATCCCAAGAAATTCTGGATCGTTGACAGGGATCAATCGCACACCACCCTCGCCGATGTAGGACGTATGCTCTTTCAGCTCCATTGAGAGGAGCCTGCCACCCAGCGTAGTTATCTCCAGTCGATAAAGATCGGTGTCTATGAAGATCGTGTCTCCGTCGGCTCTTTCTCCTTCTGTAATGAGGGATGCCATGTCTTCCGGTGTTTCAAACCGTTCTTTACGTGAAACCTCTCTGTTTCCCTCGATTGGACCCTCTGTCTTTTCAATCCTCTTCTCCGTCGTATCAACAGGGACAGGCGGGGCCAGAAACAGATTGCTCAACACCAGAACTAGTGCAATCAGGAAGATGGCCAGCAGGATTCTCTTCTCCATGCCCACAATTTACTCCATTCGTTCTTTTAACACTTCCGGGACGGGGTCATATCCCGAATCCCCAAACGGCCGACACCGTAGGATCCTCATCAGCGAAATCCCGATCCCTCTCAGGGCTCCATGAGTTCGCAAGGCTTCTATCGCATAGTAAGAGCAGGATGGCTCATACCGACACGTGCACGGTAACAATGGAGACAAAAACAATCGATAACCCCTAACAAGGATTATGAGCAGTACTACAAACAACCCTGTTTGATTTTTCCGGTTTTTCTCCTCCAAATCTTTCCCCTCTCCCTTCTCTACCAACGTTGAAAGGAACTCCTCAGTTCCTCTACAATATCTCTATAGCTCAGGTCATAGGCCTCTTTCCTGGCCCTCACTACGATATCTCCCCTCACAGTATGGAGGAAATCTCCCCCCCTCAGGGCGTCCTTCATGCGTCTTTTCAACCGGTTCCTCTCTACCGCACACTTGCCCAGAAGGGGAACGACTACCGCGATTCTAATTTTCTCTTCCCCCCCCTGAAGCACAAGAAGGTCGAAAGAGGGTCCTCGCACCCGTCTCCCCCCCCTGATAACCCTCAGGATATCTTTCCGCTTGTGTAATCTGTTGAAGACACGATTAGGAGACATGGGAGGTAGAACAATCCGCGGACCGGCTCGTCGGGCATTCGTATTTTAACAGGGGACCAGTCTCTTTCGACCCTTGGCCCTTCTCCTCTTGAGTATGTTCCTGCCGGCTTTCGAGGACATACGCTTCATGAAGCCATGCTTGTTCCTGCGCTTCCTTCTGCTCGGCTGGTAAGTCCTTTTCAATGTTATCTGCTCCCGGCTGTTTTGCCCGCTTCTTGTCGCTCTGAGTGGTTTTCTAAAAGTGCAAATATATTACATTTTCCTCTCTTCTTTGTCAAGTTGCCTGCTTTTGATCCTCGTCCTGGTCTTCAGAAAATTTTCGCTTGACAATCTGCGCTGGTGGTTTTAAAATGGATAGAACTGACCGGGAGTTCCATGTTTGATATCCTCTTTCCAGCGATAATGCATAATGTTAGAATATACACCTCAAGAGGTCTGGTCCCGTATTATCGAAGAAACGAAAAACCAGATCAACAGCACCTCTTTCAACGTCTGGCTGAAACCTACTACTGCCGTAGCCCTCTCCAATGATCTTCTCGTGGTGGAGGTTCAAAATCAATTCGCTGCTGAGTATATTGAAGATCATTTCTCCAACGTGTTAAAAATCAGCGCAAAAGAACTTTTCAACCGTGAATTTACGATCTCATTTCAGTCCCTGAGGAAAAGCGATGAGGACCGAATCGATATCAGTGAGGAGGTTCTGCCGTCTTTAGATGAGCCGATGCCTCTCCCGGAGGCGATAATCCTCAACGATCGCTTTACTTTTGAAAACTTCGTCGTCGGCAAGAGCAACCGTTTCTCACACGCCGCCGCACTGTCCGTTGCCCAGAAACCTGCCCTCAATTACAATCCCCTTTTCATCTATGGAGGGACCG
Organism: uncultured Gemmatimonadota bacterium; assembly: GCA_964442125.1. Classification (GTDB taxonomy): domain Bacteria; phylum Gemmatimonadota; class CAZMKB01; order CAZMKB01; family CAZNLH01; genus CAYTWO01. The sequence goes on along the minus strand of CAYTWO010000018.1, from coordinate 7,280 downwards.
GACTGGGTAAGACCCATCTCATGCAGGCCATAGGCAACTATATCCTGAACTACGGGAAAATCCGAAATATTCATTACAGCTCTGCAGAGTCGTTCATGAACGAGATGATTCAGTCTATCCAGACCGGGACAATGCTTGAATTCCGCAATAAATACCGCCGTGTAGATCTTCTTCTCATTGACGACGTGCAGTTCCTCACGAACAAAGAGAGCACCCAGGAAGAGTTTTTCCACACGTTCAACACACTCTACGACTCAAGAAAACAGATCGTCCTGACCAGTGATCGTCCACCCAGGGAAATATCACATATTGAAGAGAGGTTGATTTCCCGATTCCAATGGGGACTCGTCACTGACATACAGCCTCCCGACCTGGAGACTCGCATAGCGATTCTCAAAAAGAACGCGATCTCGGATTCTCTCATCCTTCCAGATGAAGTCTTGATGTTCGTCGCCAAACATATTAGGTCAAACGTCAGAGAACTTGAGGGGTCGCTCATCAGACTCTTAGCTTACTCCTCTCTCACCGGTAATGATATCACAGTTGACCTTGCTGAGGAAGTATTGAGGAATATTCTCCAGCACGAGGAGAAGACAATAACCGTTGAGCATATTCAAAGACTCATCTCAGAACACTACGACATCCCCATCGCAGATTTGAAGTCTAAAAAAAGAACGAAGAAGGTCGCTTTTCCCAGACAGGTTGCAATGCATTTCTGCCGCGAACTCACGGATCTCTCCCTCATCGAAGTGGGTTCCCACTTTGGAGGACGCGACCATACCACTGTAATGCACGCATGTGAAAAGATAGGGAACTGGATAGAATCCGACAGGCAGGCACGCAATGAGATTAACCTCCTTTACAAAAAGATCAAAGATGATTCTCGATGATATCTTAGTGTACTTATGCCATTCAATCTTTACTCGGCATACAACCGTGCAGTTTGAAGACACCGAGACTAAACTCGATACGATGTGAATAAATTGTGAATTCATGTGTTTATCGTGCTTTTTTTTCTCCCTACCAGTGAAAATGGCCGATATTCAATATCATTTCAACATTTTTTCCACCTCTTGGTTATAGCAAACAAACAATGCACTGAATGGACGCTACCGTAAAAAAATACCGGGATATCCACATATCTACATCGCCTATTAGTACTACTATGGTTTAGATAAAAGATCACAAAACAAGTAGAGAAAGAGGAGGAGACCATGAAAGTTCTGGCACCGAGAGAAACACTCTATCAAAACCTTTCCGCAATTTCGAGTGTGGTATCGCAGCATACGTCACTACCGATTCTATCCAATGTTCTGCTCCAGGCCAGGGGAGACAAAATATTCCTGACAGCAACCGATTTAGATGTCACTGTGCTGGTCTCTCTTGAGGTAACGATAAAGGCAGAGGGGACTTTGACGGTTCCCGCGAAACGTTTTCAAGATGTATTGAGGGAACTACCTGATGAGGTGATCTCTCTGGAGAAGCTGGATTCGAGGCTGGTGGTGGAGAGCGGGAAGAATCACTTCGAGATTCTTTCATTGCCGGAGGAGGATTACCCTGCGGTTCCAAAGGTTCAAGAGGATACCGGTATCGAGCTGAGAGCCGATCTTATACGAGAATGGGCAGATCTCCTAATGTTTGCTGTGTCGAAGGATGAGAGCCGACCCGTGCTGGGTGGGATTTTATGGGAAATAGAGGAAGGTGGATTTACAATGGTGGCAACTAACGGCCATAGACTGTCGAAGCTGACACACCCTGGAAAGTACAAGAAAATAGCCGGAATGAAAGACATTATTCTGCCACCGAAGGCGATAAATTTACTCGTAAGGCTATCTGCTCGTGATGAGGAAGTCAAGATGATTCCGGGTGAGAACCACCTGCTATTTAAAGGAAGCGATTATGAGGTTTACTCAAGACTGTTAGAGGGACCGTATCCGAACTATCAACAGGTCATACCGACCGACAATGACAAAGAAGCGGTTATCGACAGGACGGAGTTTCTGGGGGCGGTCAGGCGAACGGCACTCCTTGCGAACGTTGCAACGAAACGAATAAGTCTGGGTTTCGAGAAGAACATTTTGAAGGTGGCAGTCAGTACCAGAGACGTGGGCGAAGCGCGCTGCGAGGTAGATTCGGATTACAAGGAAGAGGCTGTTAAGCTCGATTTCAATGCCGGATACCTGGAAGATGTCCTAAAGGCGATGAGGAGCAGCAAGGTAAGGGTGAGCTTCAAGGGGCCAGACAGAGCGGCGTTAATTAAGCCTGAAAGCAGCATGGCAGGAGAGGAATATCTCTGCCTTGTAATGCCTTTGAGAGTAATGGAATCATGAATAAAACAGGTTGACTAATATAATGGAATATATTAGATTTTAGTATGCAGGCAAAGCCGATTGTTACCATTGAAGTTCTTTAGCTTAGCGAATAGTACAGACCAATCACGCAGCCTAATTATAATTGTTTAGATATGACAGATGAAGAGGTGGTATGAGGGACAGAATGGAGAAGCTCGGATCGTTGGTCGGAAAGGTACTGGATGGTTTGGGTCTGCAGAAGAGAGTGGAAGAGTTTAAGGTGATAGAGGAATGGGAGCAGATCGTGGGTAGGGTGATAGCCGAGAGAACAGAACCGGTCCAGGTTGTAAGAGGGAGAGTGACAGTAAGAGTGAATTCTTCTCCATGGCTGCTTGAGATGAAGATGAGGGAGAGAGAAATATTGGAAAAGATAGCGGTGGCGATAGGGGATAATGTGGTGCGGGAAATAAGGTTTATCGGGAAATAGGAGAGAAAAGGGGGCGTTGATGAGGGAAAAGGAAGGGATCATGGTTGGAGAGGAGTACAAATCCGGTAAGATCCAGGTGATGAAGGGTCTGGAGCATGTGCGGAAGAGACCGAGCATGTATATCGGAAACACAGGGAATCGGGGGATGCGGCACCTCATAAACGAAGTCGTCGACAACTCGATAGATGAAGCAATGGTCGGGTATTGCGACAAGATAATAGTGGAGATAGAGAAGGATAAATCTGTTGTGGTTGAAGACAACGGGAGGGGGATACCCGTAGATATACATCCGACGGAAAAAGTGCCGGGTCTGGAGCTCGTTCTGACGACACTGTACTCAGGTGGCAAGTTCGATGACAAAGTCTACAAGGTAAGCGGAGGGCTTCATGGTGTTGGTGTCTCGGTTGTGAATGCCCTTTCGGAGTGGCTGGTGGCGGAGGTGTACCGGGACGGCAAGGTATACAGACAGCAGTTCAAGAAAGGAGTCAGTATCACCAGCCTGGAGGTAGTAGGGAAGAGGAAAAAGACCGGGACCAGGATACATTTCATGCCTGACAGGGAAATTTTCGATGAAATCGACTATGAGAACAGCATGGTCGCGTTGAGACTCAGAGAACTGGCGTTTCTCAATAAGGGACTGAGTATTGTTTTCATGGATTATTCAGGAGAGAAAAAGGTAGAGGAAGAGTATAGATATGCAGGGGGAATCAGCGCATTTGTGCTGCACCTGAACGAGGAGATTATCGGCAAAAGGACCTTGTACAAAAAGCCGATCTACTTCGAGAGTGAGAAAGAGGATACGATCGTCGAGATGTCCATTGTGCACAATGAATCCTATAGAGAGTTGATATACACTTTCGTCAACAATATCAACACCCACGAGGGAGGGACCCATCTGAGCGGTCTCAAATCCGGCCTGACGCGCACGATCAATGATTACGCCAGACGCAACAATTTGCTGAAGAACGCCAGCAGAGGCATAACTGGAGAGGATGTACGAGAAGGACTGGTCACAGTGTTGAATCTGCGGGTCAGAGAACCCCAGTTCGAGGGGCAGACAAAGACGAAGCTGGGGAATGGTGAGGTAAAGGGGCTCGTTGAGTCTATAATACACGAAAAGCTGACCGCTTATCTGGAAGAGAACCCCACTAACGCCAGACGAATCGTAGAAAAAGCGGTCGAAGCAATGAGGGTCAGAGAAGCAGAGAAAAAGGCACGTGAGCTCACCCGTCGAAAGAGCGCCCTCGAGGGTGGGACACTCCCAGGAAAACTGGCGGATTGTTCCATCAAGGATCCCTCGGCGTGTGAGCTATACCTTGTGGAGGGAGATTCCGCGGGTGGATCTGCGAAGCAGGGCAGGGACAGGAAGTATCAGGCGATACTGCCCCTTCGTGGAAAGATTCTGAACGTGGAAAAATCGAGACTCGAGAAGATCCTTAGTAATAAAGAGATCAAGACGCTGATTACCGCGGTCGGCACCGGTATCGGTGAAAGGGATTTTGACATCACCCGGGCGCGTTATCACAAGCTCATTATAATGACGGATGCGGATGTAGACGGAGCACACATACGTACCCTGCTGCTGACATTCTTTTACAGGCATATGAGGGAACTGATCGAAGAGGGGTACGTCTACATTGCCCAGCCACCACTCTTCAGGGTTTCCAATGGAAAGGAAGAGCTATACTCCTATAGCGAGGAGGAACGGGAAGATCACATCAAAAGGCTGGAGAAGGGCAAGAAAGTCCATGTGCAGAGGTACAAGGGGTTGGGGGAAATGAACCCCAGTCAACTCTGGGAGACGACTATGAACCCGGAGAAGCGAGTTCTTTTCAAGGTCGTCCTCGAAGAGGATACAGGGGCAGACATGCTTTTCGCGATACTCATGGGGGACAAGGTCGAGCCGAGGAGAGAATTTATCCAGGCGAACGCTAAATATGTGAGAAACCTGGACGTTTAGTCCGGGAGTCATTAACTGAGGGAGATACAGGGAGAAGTTTAATATGCCGATAGAAACAAGGGAGAGAGAGATACCTCGATATATCGAGGACGAAATGCGCGACAGTTACATTGACTACTCGATGTCCGTCATCGTCGGACGGGCGCTGCCTGACATGAGGGATGGGTTGAAGCCCGTGCACAGGCGGATACTTTATGCGATGAACGATATTGGACTCCTCCCGAACAGACCCTACAAAAAGAGCGCATCGGTTGTTGGTGACGTCCTCGCCCGATTTCATCCGCATGGGGATGCGGCAGTTTATGATACAATGGTCCGGATGGCACAGGACTTCTCGCTGAGGTACCCCCTCATCGATGGCCAGGGAAATTTCGGGTCGATCGATGGCGACAGGGCGGCGGCATACCGTTACACAGAGGCCAGGATGACCGCGATAGCGGTTGAGATGTTGACAGACATAGAGAAAGATACCGTAGCTTTCGGATCAAACTTCGACAACAGCCATCAAGAGCCAATTGTCCTTCCCGCCAGGGTTCCGAATCTTCTCATCAATGGTTCCTCTGGAATCGCCGTAGGGATGGCAACGAACATCCCCCCCCACAACATTACAGAAATCGTCGACTGTGCGGTCAAGCTAATAGAGTCTCCCGAGGTGAGTGACGAGGAATTGTTCGATCTTGTACTCGGTCCTGACTTCCCGGGCGGGGCATATGTGTGTGGCAGAGAGGGCATCCTCGATTATTATCGGACAGGGCGGGGGCGCCTGGTTATGAGGGCGAAAGTGATCCGCGAGAAAAAGAAGGATGGCAGGGAAGCCCTGATCATAACGGAAATCCCCTATCAGGTGAACAAGTCACGCCTGGTGGAACAGATCGCCTCACTCGTAAAAACGAAGCAGATCGAAGGGATATCCGATCTCAGGGACGAATCGGACCGGGAAGGAATGAGAGTCGTCATCGAACTTAAACGACATGCGAACTCGGACATACTACTGAACGCCCTCTACAAGAAGACACAGATGCAGGGCACGTTCGGAGTCATCCTTCTCGGGCTGGTGGAGGGTGTACCCGAGGTGCTGAACCTCCGGCAGATTATCGAGATATTCCTCGAGCACCGCCATGATGTCATAGAGAGACGAACAAGGTTTGAGCTGGACAAGGCCGAGAAACGGGCTCACATTCTAGAGGGACTCAAGATAGCCGTTGACAACATTGATGAGGTAGTTCAGATCATAAAGAGTTCACGTGACACCGCTGAAGCTAAGGCGACGCTAACGGCACGGTTCGAGCTGTCCGAGGTACAGACACAAGCTATCCTCGATATGCGCCTCGCGCGCCTGACGGGACTCGAGCGGGAAAAAATCGCCGAGGAATACCGGGAGCTTTTGAAAACGATTGCCAGGCTGAAGGGGCTCCTCGAATCCAGGCGTAGCAGGATGGAGGTCGTCAAGGAAGAACTACTGGAGATCCGGCAGAAATACAACGACCTGCGGAGAACCGAGATCATCGACAGGGTGGAGGACATCGATGTAGAGGACATCATCTCCGATGAAGATATGGTCATTACGCTGACACATAAAGGATATATCAAACGAATTTCCACAAGAACTTATAGACAACAGAGGAGGGGCGGAAAGGGGATCATCGGCATGGTGACGAGCGAGGGGGACTTTGTAGAGCACCTGTTCATAGCCTCGACGAAGGAGTACATCCTCTTCTTCACGAATAAGGGAATCTGTCACTGGCTCAAAGTATATGAGATACCCCAGGGTGGAAGGGAGGCAAAGGGGCGACCGGTCGTTAACATGTTGAACCTGGGGGAAGGAGACGAGGTTGTAGCCTATCTGCCGATCAGGGCCTTCGAAGAGAACAAATTTCTCCTCATGGCGACGAGAAACGGGATCGTGAAAAAGACAAAGCTGTCCGCCTTCTCGAATCCCAGGCAGGGTGGCATCATAGCCGCCGGGCTGGAAGAAGGGGACGAGTTGATAGGGGCGGCCATAACGGATGGACAGAGGAATGTCTATCTGGCCACCAGAAACGGGCACGCAATACGTTTCAGGGAAGAGAATGTAAGGGATATGGGAAGAAATGCGATCGGTGTCAGGGGGATCAGGCTCAGAAAAGGAGACCGAGTGGTAGGAATGGTTGTGGAGGGAAGAGCCGGTACCCTGCTGGTCGCGACGGAGAAGGGGTATGGAAAGAGGTCAGAGTTCGAGGCATATCGGCTGACGAATCGCGGCGGTATGGGGGTCATCACACTGAAAGTGACGGAGAAAACGGGGCATCTCGTGACAATAAAAGAGGTCCTCGACAGAGACAACCTCATGCTCGTGTCGGTACAGGGAACGGTTATCCGGATGGGTGCCCAGGGGATTCGCGTAATAGGTAGAAGCACTCAGGGAGTCAGGTTGATGAACCTCGGCGAAGGCGACATCCTGGCGGATGTCGCCTGCCTGTCGGAGGAGAAGCTCTAGGCGAAGAGTTGGAAACACTTACTCCGTCGCGGCCGCACACTGGCCAATGTGTGTGACTCAATTTTT
>CAYTWO010000017.1:25183-32512 GCA_964442125.1 uncultured Gemmatimonadota bacterium | reverse complement strand
CGTCATTCCGGCTTGTCCGGAATCTGGACCTCCGGGTACACTGGCTATCCAGATTTAAGCACCCTTGGTAAACCAAGGGTCGCTTATAAATGTAAGGTATTGGACATTGCTGACTCCGCTCGCGTATCCTCCGGGAACGCTCGCTATGCATTTTCCCGACGCGCTGATCTACAATCAGCTTGCGGGAATGACGGAGAGGGAGGTCATTCCGGCTACGATGGAGTCATACCTTAAACGAGGTTGACAATGAGCAAGACATACGACTTCAAGGAGATTTCACCGTACCTTCACAAATTGTCCAAATCAGGAGAGATGAGGGTCCCGGGAAAGATATACGGTGACAGGGAGACGATCCGAAGTCTCCAGAAAGATGTCGCCGAAGGTAAAGAATGGAACGCCCTTAAGCAGATCGCAAACGTGGCTTGTCTCCCCGGGATCGTAAATGCGTCGCTGGCCATGGCAGACGTTCACCCCGGTTATGGTTTCTGCATCGGCGGAGTAGGCGCTTTCGATATAAACGAGGGAGTCATCAGCGTCGCCGGAGTAGGGTTCGACATCAACTGCGGTGTGAGGACCCTCAGGACTCCACTTACAGTGGAGGAAATCGAGGCAAAGAAGGACGATCTCGTCAGGGCACTCTACCGGACCGTTCCTGCTGGACTCGGATCCAAGGGTGATATCAGGCTCTCTATGGCCGAGATAGATAAAGTGCTCGTCAAGGGGGCTCGATTCAGTGTAGAAAGGGGATACGGGACGGGAGAGGACCTCAAGTTCATTGAAAATGGGGGCCGTATGACCGAAGCCGATCCGGCAAACGTGAGCATCAAAGCCAAGGAGCGACAGAAAAGCCAGATCGGAACGCTTGGTTCCGGGAATCACTACCTCGAAGTTCAGTACGTGGATGAGCTTTACGATCAAGCCGGTGCGGACGCCTTCGGCCTCTTCAGGGGACAGATCGTCATATCGATCCACACGGGCTCGAGGGCGCTTGGCCACCAGATCGGAACAGACTACCTGCAGGTACTCGAGCGGGCCAGTAGAAAATACGGGATACCGATCCGAGAAAAAGAGCTCGTCTGCGCGCCGATCAAGAGCGAAGAGGGCAAAAGATATTTTACGGCGATGAATGCCGGTGCCAACTGCGCCTTCGCGAACCGTCAGGCAATAGCACACCTTGCAAGGAAATCCTTCCAGGAGGTTCTCGGGATCTCACCCGGGGAGATCGAGACCCTCTACGAAGTTGCACATAACATGGCCAAGTTGGAGACCCACGAGATAGACGGCAAAAATGTCGAACTCCTGGTTCACCGGAAAGGTTCCACGAGGGCGTTTGGACCGGGAAGAAAGGAACTGCCGGCTGAATACAGGGAAGTCGGACAACCCGTTCTCGTGGGGGGGACCATGGGAACCGCCTCTTACATCCTCAGGGGAACAACCAGGGGAATGGAGGATGCATTCGGGAGCGCCATTCATGGAGCGGGCAGGCACATGTCCCGGCGACAGGCAAAGAAACAGTATCGAGGTGACAAACTGATCAGAGAACTGGCGCACAGGGGAATCCTGATCATGGCTCACAGCAAGGCAGGCGTCGCCGAAGAAGCACCGGGGGCATATAAAGATGTCTCTAACGTTGTTGATATAATGGATCAGGCCGGGATAAACAGGAAGGTGGCCAGGCTGAGACCGATAATCTGCATAAAAGGGTGAACGATGATTTTTCCCAACTTTTATAATTTGAACCGCAGGATCGCGCCGATATTTCCCATTTTGCTGAGGAGGTCCGGACTGGATGTATGTTCCACCATCCCGCCCGTCCTGTGGACCTGAGCTATAATCTCGTCCACTATATCCTTTACCTCACTGACCTGTTTCCCGCATAGGGGGCAATCGCCCTTATCGAGTACGACCAATTGACATGGCCAGCAGAAAAACCCGGGATGGGAATAACCACTGGAAACCAGCAGGCACTGAATCTGTCCCGATCCGAGGGCCGTGATGGTATCTTTGAGACCTGCTGCACCCCTCCCATCTGAGTAGACTTCGTCCTTCAACCGGCTTACCCAGAACGCTTCCTCCTCCTCCTGAACATTTCTCGCGATTTCGCGGCTCTTTTCGAAGGCCTCCAGCAGCGGGGCTTCACTATCTATCGCGAAATCCCCAACCAGTCGTCTCTTCAGGTAATTGTGCAGATAACTCTTGAATTCAGAAATGACATCGCTTTTTCCGCCGATAACCAACCACTCGAACTTGGATCTCTTGAAGTGGTCGAGCGTCCGATCAGCCACGTTCTTGTAATGACGGTGGACATGTTCCTCTATATGACGGGAAATCCGCCCCTCTTCGTATCCTGAAAACCCGCCTTCCCGAACCTGACCCGGGACCTCATCGAATATCTCCGAGAACCCTTCGACCTCACCCAGGTACATATCGAGCACCTTCGCCTTTTCCCGGTCGATAAGGATGAGGCAATGCCGCTTGTGTTCGTCGAGCATGAGAGAAAGCGGGCGGATGTAAAATCCGGGCTTTATCGAAATATGATCATTGACCGGATGTAAGAGGGTGATTACCCTCCACATCTCTAAACCACTGCACGAAAAAATGGCAACGCCTTTTATGCCACCCTTCCTGTTGAACTCTTTCTGGACATAACGAGTGATTCTGGAAAAATCTTCCTCGAGGGAATCCATTTGACCCTTGTCCAATTCCATCCCGGTAAACTCTTTTTGGGCTTCCTTTATCAGGGCTTTGAGCCTGATGAGATATTTTTTGCTGCTGACATCCGTTTCATCTGTCTTGATGTATATGCTCGTTGCAAGATACTCTCCCGCATTGAAGCCAGCTAAATCTTCAAGATCGGTTTGATGAAACATTCACCTGAGCTCCTTTCCTGCCTAAAGTTCGACCAAAAACAATTGATTGCTGACAATACCTTGGAAACTCATTCCTCACCTCTGGAACCGAATTTCTTCAGCCAGTACTCTACACCGGCCCTTGTCTCTCCACTTGGCTTATCGCTGAATTTCCTCTCTCTCCTGTCCATCTCCAGAAGTGTTCGCATGAACTCTTCGACACCGACCACTTCGACACCAATTCGACGCGAAAATCGGGCCACATGTCCTTCATCGGACGAGACGACGGTCAACGTCTCTCCTCGACCGGCTGCAGAGACCCTCCTCCTGATATACTGGTCTGCGTCTCCCACGAAGACCGTATCGACATTTACAGGTGACGGGAGATGCAGACGCCCCTCATCGGTCTCTCCCCCGTCAAAAACAACAACGGCTCGAACAGATCTCCGTGTCGCGTAACGGCTCACCACCTCCAGCAGTTTTTTCCGGCCGAGATCCTGGTCTCCGTGATAGATCTTCCGGAGATCACTGTCTCCAAAGATCACATTATACCCATCGATCAAAATGACTCTTCCCAGACTATCCTCCCCATTCAGGAGCCAGCGACTGCCTCGAAAACCCTGAGGAAATTCCCGCCGAGGATCTTCTTGATCTCTACTTCATCGTACCCACGCTCAATCAAAATACGGGTCAGATCCGGCAATTTTGTCACGTCCTCTATGCCCGCCGGTAGAGAGGGAACACCGTCAAAATCAGACCCGAGCCCCACGTAGTCCACCCCAACAAGATGGACTATATAGTCGATATGATCGACAATAGCCGTAATCGGGACGGTATATCCTGACATTTCCCGCTTGATAATATCATGACTCAGCCTGTAGTATTCACCGAGATTGTCACTGTATACCTCTCGTAGTGAATCCCGTTCCGTCTCGCTTGCCTCATAGGCCAGATTTTCCAGGCGGTTGTAAGTGCTGTCGAGATAAGCAGGATAGAAGTTGATCCCTATGACGCCTCCGTTTTCCGCGATGGCCTTGATCTGTTCATCCTTGAGGTTCCGGTAATGTGGATCGATGGTATAGACGCATGAATGAGAGGCGATCACCGGCCGATCGACTATCTCGAGTACATCCCAGAAGGTGCTCTCCGATACATGAGAGATGTCGACAATCATCCCGAGCCGGTTCATTTCCCTGACGATCTCCTCCCCGAGATCTGTCAACCCGCCATGAGTCGTCCCGTCCTCCGTTTCCTCTTTTGCAGCATCTGCCCAGTCGTTCGTGTTGTTCCAGGTCAGGGTCATATAGCGAGCCCCGCGACCATAGAACTCACGCAATTTCTCGAGGCTATTCTCGATGATATGTCCACCTTCCAGTCCGATTGCAGCTGCCACCCTGCCCGATTCAGCGATTTTTTTCGCTTCGGCTGCCGTCGTGGCAAGCCCTATCTTATCGGGATGTTTCTCCAGGATTTCATCGAACAGATCGAGCATCTCATTAGCTCGAATCGCCGAACTGTCGGGGTCTCCCTCATCTTCCGGCAGATGATCGGGGGAAACCCAGATGGCAAAGAACTGGAGATCAACTCCGCCTTCAGCCATCCGGGGAAGGTCCATGTGACCGAACTCCGATAAAACTCCAAAGTCCGATTTATCATCCATTATTCTGTCGATGCTGTCCGCGTGGAGATCGATTACGAAGGCGTCATCGTGGATTTCCCTGTAATCCGGAGGTTGACCCGAACAGGAAATAATGAAAACAAATCCGGCAACGAGGCCGACTATCTTTGGCATCATCTGGTCCTTTCTCCTCCCCTTTATCAGAAGGTCTCTTCGATAATCTCTCTGTGATCGAACGCGATATCGATTTCCTTGAAAAGCTCACCTCTCGGGTCTACCCACATGGTTTCCTCGGCATCATCTCTGCCGCTGGCCCCTTTCTTCTCCGCGATGGGCACAGGCTTCGACAGGTAGACGCATGTCAAGGTGTGTCCCCTTGGGTCCCTGCCCGGATCCGACCACACCCCGATCAACCGATCGAGCTCGAGGTGGAGTCCGGTCTCCTCGAGAGCTTCCCTGACCGCGCATTCCTCAACGGTCTCTTCATCTGTCTCTATGAAGCCTCCGGGGAGGGCCCAGTATCCCTTGAAGGGATGGTTCAGTCTTCTGATCAGGAGGATATCTCCGTCCTCGGCAATTATGACGACATCGGCGGTTACGGATGGGCCCTTGATCATCTAATCCCTGCTTTTTCCTCGAGGAATTTGTAGAACTCCTCTTCATCAATAACCCGTACACCCTTTTCCCCGGCCTGTTCCAGCTTCGATCCCGGCTCCTCCCCGACCACTAAATAGTCAACATTCCGGCTCACCGACGACGTGACAACAGCGCCGAGGCCTTCCATCAGCCTCTTGACCTCTCCACGGTTGTAGCGTTTGATCCCGCCAGTGAAGACGAATCGCATACCCTCCAGTACACCCCCCTTCTTCTCGGTTTTCGGTTCGACACCACTCGCAAGAAGCTTTTCAATGATAACCCGGTTCGATTTCGAGCCAAAAAACCCGATAATCGCGTCAGCTACCTCAGGGCCAATTTCATGCACCGCTTCCAGCTCTTCCGGGGTCGCTTTCATGAGAGATGGGAGATCCTCAAATTCCTCAGCCAGTAATCTGGCCATATGCTCGCCCACCTGCGGGATACCGAGAGAATAAATAAATCTCGGGAAGCTACGCTTCTTGCTCTTTTCGATCGCATCGAGGAGATTATCCGCCGATTTCTCCGCGAAACCTTCCAGGTTCAGGAGATCATCTCTGCTGATTCCATATAGATCGGCTACTGATTCTTTGATAAGACCATCCCTCAGAAACATGGCGACCGTCTTCCCACCCATCCCCTCGATGTCCATCCCACCCCTTGATGCGTAGTGAAGGACCGACCCGATAAGTTGCGATCGACACGAAAGGCCTCCGGTGCAACGATAAAATGCCCCATCCTTGACCACATCGCTATCGCAGACCGGACATCTGTCCGGCATATCGAGCGGATCCTCTCTCTGAGAATCCACACGGTCATCCACCCTCTCGACCACATCCGGGATGACATCACCGGCTCGTGCCACACGGACCATATCACCGCGCCTGACATCCTTCCTGGTCATCTCGTCATAGTTGTGGAGCGTTGCCCGACTGATCGTGACACCTCCCACGTTTACCGGATCGAGGAGGGCGACAGGGGTCAGGATCCCTGTCCTGCCAACCTGGACAACGATGTCGGCGACTCGAGTAACCTCCTGTCTCGGCTCGAACTTGAAGGCGATCGCCCACCTGGGGCTTCTCTCCTTCTCACCCAGGGCTTCCCGGTAACCGAGTCGATCGACCTTGATTACTATGCCATCGATCTCATAGGGAAGAGAATCCCTTTCCTCCTGCATCGTTTTGTGGTATGTAATCGCGTCCTGTATAGTAGGGCAATGAGCAATCTTCTCGTTGACACTGAAACCCCATCGTTTCAACCCCTCGAGCGCCTCGGAATGGCTTTCAAAAGATATCCCTTCGATTACCAGTAAATCGAAGACATAGGTATCGAGCGGCCTTCCCGCCACCACCTTCGGATCGAGTTGTCTCAAAGTCCCTGCGGCCGCGTTGCGAGGATTGGCAAAGGGTTCTTCGCCCCTCTCGATCCTCTCCCGGTTCATTTCCTGAAATCCTTCACGGGGCATGTAGACCTCTCCTCTGACGGAGAGGAAGGCTGGAATTCCCGAGAGGTCATCCCTCAACCTCAGTGGAATTGAACGGATGGTCTTCAGGTTCTCCGTAATCTCCTCTCCCACAACACCATCACCCCTCGATGACCCACGGACGAACAGCCCGTCCTCGTAAACCAGCTCAACCGACAGACCATCAAACTTGGGTTCGCAGACGAACGTGACATCCTCCTCACCAAGGTTACGCTTGATAAAGTCATCGAAGTCGAGGATCTTCTCATGATCTGTTGTCGAGTCGAGGCTCAGCATGGGCCTGGAGTGTTCGACCTTTACGAGCTCATCGAGCACCTCCCCACCGATACGCTGAGTCGGTGAGTCGGGCGTAACGAGCTCCGGATATCTCTCTTCGAGCTCGACAAGACTGGAGAAAAGCCTGTCGTACACATCATCGGCGATCACCGGCGTGTTGAGTACGAAGTATCGATGGTCGTGGAAGTGTATCGCTTCCCTGAGGGTCTCTATCTCGTTCTCTATTCCCTCCTTATCCATCGAATCCAGATCAGGGAGGGTAAAAGGTGGCTTTATATATGGGTTTTTAGCAGTCAATGTTTCACCATACTTTACGAATGTCAGTCATTCCGGCTCCCGGTCATTCCGGCTCGTCCGGAATCTATTACCACCAGAGTGTATCGATTCCCGACGCGCTTCGCTTGCGGGAATGACGGGGAGGGAGGTCATTCCGGCTTGTCCGGAATCTACGTCATTCCGGCTTGTCCGGA
>CAYTWO010000017.1:0-25083 GCA_964442125.1 uncultured Gemmatimonadota bacterium | reverse complement strand
GGGAGGGAGGTCATTCCGGCTTGTCCGGAATCTACGTCATTCCGGCTTGTCCGGATCAGCGGCGCAACACACTTAAAAAGTCTTTGACCGGCATGGTGTTCAAAACATCTTCCTTCTCCAGCCATCCCCGTCTTGCAGTTGAGATACCATATCGCATCATTTCGAGTTGATCTGTAGTGTGCGCGTCGCTCGAAATTACGACCCTGACTCCCATCTCTTTTGCCATACGGCAATGTTCGTCCTTCAGATCGAGCCTGTCGGGAAACGCGTTGAGCTCGAGGGCGACCCCCTGTTCCCTCGCGACAACCATCAGCTCCTTCATATCGACATCGTAGGGGTCTCGCTTCTGAATCAGCCTCCCGGTCGGATGAGCCAGGATATGCACATTCGAATTCTCGATGGCTTTTACGATGCGACGTGTTTGCTCTTCCCGTGGATAACCAAAACGGGAATGGACCGCAGCCACTACCACGTCCAGCCTGGAGAGGATTTCGTCACTGTAATCGAGCTTTCCATCCTTCAGGATATCAACCTCCATCCCCTTGAGGACCCTGATCCCTTCGATCTCAGCATCCACCATGTCGATAGCCTCTATGTGATCGAGGACCTCTTTCTCGCCGAGTCCACCGGCCTGAGTCTCCGATTTGCTGTGGTCCGTAATGGCGATATATTCGTAACCCAGACTTTTTGCCTTCAGTGCCATCTCCCTGATGCTGTCCCTCCCGTCACTCGCGGTCGTGTGCATCTGGAGATCGCCCCTGATATCACCGAGCTCGATGAGGCTGGGGAGCCCATTTCCGAGGGCCGCTTCGACCTCTCCCCTGTCTTCCCTCAATTCCGGTGGTATGAAGGTGAGACCAAGAGCAGCGTAAACCTCTTCTTCGCTCTTGCCGGCCACTTTCTTGTCTCCCTTGAAGACGCCATATTCGTTGACCTTGTAGCCCCTCTTTTTCGCGAGCGTCCTCAACGTAACGTTGTGGGCCTGGGAGCCCGTGAAATACTGCAGTCCTGCCCCGAAACTCTCCGGCGCCAGAAGCCTCAGGTCGACCTGAAGGCCGTTCCTGAGTCGGACCGCGGATTTCGTGGGTCCTTTCGCGATTACCTCCTCGACCGGATCATACCCGATGAAATGTTCCATAACGGGGGGAGCCTTTTCCGCAGCAACCAGGATATCTATATCACCTATCGTCTCCGTGCACCGCCGGTAGCTGCCCGTAGGTGCCACATCTACCACATCACTGACCCCGTTGAGATAGACGAGGAGGTCATCCACGTACTCCTCGGCATCTGAAAACTTGTACCTTCCCAGGCGCCTCCTGAAGCTCTTGATCGATCTGAGGATCTTCTCCGATGTCTTCAGCCCGAACCCGTCCAGCTCTTCGAGTGCCCCGGCCTCGATCGCTTCTTCCAGCTGATCTACGGTTTCCACCCCGAGCTCATGGAAGACAGCAGCTACCTTATGGGGACCCAGACCCTCCAGCTTCATGAGGTCTGTCAGGGTGATGGGGATTTCCTCCTTCAGTTCCTCGAAGTAACGGAGACCGCCCGTCTCCAGGAGCTCCCCTATCTTTCCGGCAAGGTCTTTCCCTATACCCTGGAGGTCAGTCAAGTCCCTGTCTTTACTTTTGGCGATGATGTATAGCGGTTCTGGAAGGCTCTCTATGAGGAGTGCCGCTTTGTGGTAAGCTCGTACCCTGAACGGATTTTCTCCCTTCACATCGAGCAGGTCGGCGATGTCCCTGAATATTTTCGCGATCTCGCTGTTTTTGACCTTTTTCATGTGAGTCATCTCAATACTTATATAACAATAGCATTCACCGAGAAACTAAGTCAAGCGATTTTCTGAAATGGGTGCGGTTCTATCGCCGTTTTGAGTTGACCATCCCTGCCAAGCGTGTTAATTTTCCAATCCCTCTCGTAGAAGCGCTTACAGAGCGCCATAACTTTGCATCCCCGACCCACACTTCGTGTGGGTACCCCGGCATCTCGGCTCGTCGCGCCTTGGCCTGCTTTGTTCTGACGCTCTGTATAGAATTGTCTTAAGAGACAACCAACACAACATTCACATTCAGGAAAGAGGGGCGATCTGATGAACGACAGAGTTGAGACCCTCGTTGAGCTGGTCAGACTGGCGTCGACAAGCCTCCCCGACGACGTGACGGCAGCCCTCGAGGAAGCCCGAAAAAAGGAAGACAACCCGACTGCCAGCCAGGTCCTCGGGACGATCCTCGAGAACGTCAGGATGGCCAGGGAGAACTCCTCTCCGGTATGCCAGGACACCGGTACCCCCCTCTTCTTCGTAACCCATCCCAGGGGAGAATCGACCCGCCGGCTGAAAGACGAGATCGAGGAGTCGCTCCGGGAGGCAACACGCAGGTCTTTCCTGCGACCGAATGCCGTAGACTCGATCACGGGAAAAAACTCCGGGGACAATATCGGGAAAGGCTTCCCCCACATCAGCTTCACCGAGGGCAATGGAGAAGACCTGCGTATCACCCTGCTGCTCAAGGGAGGCGGGAGTGAAAACGTAGGGATCCAGTACAAGCTTCCCGACGAATCCCTCAAGGCCGGTCGGGACCTGGAGGGAGTCAGGAGATGTATCGTAGATGCCGCTTATCGTGCCCAGGGGAAAGGATGCGCCCCGGGAATCCTGGGTGTTTGTGTTGGCTCCGATAGGGGTACAGGATACAATCAATCCAAGAAGGAGCTGCTTAGATCTCTCCAGGGCAAAAACGAAGACCCGGAGCTGGCCCAACTCGAGGAATCGGTGCTCGAGGAGGTCAACAGGCTGGGGATCGGTCCGATGGGCCTTGGCGGCAAGACGACCATCCTCGGGCTGAAGATCGGCTCGCTGCATCGTCTCCCCGCTTGCTACTTCGTCACCGTTTCATATTTCTGCTGGGCGGCGAGGCGTCATACGGTAACCTTCAGACAAGGGGAGGCTCACTATGATTGAGATTCAACTCCCTGCAGAAGAAGAAAAGATCCGCGAGCTCCACATCGGTGACACCGTTACGATTTCCGGGGTCATGCTGACCGCGAGAGACGCGGCGCACAAATACCTGATCGAGGAGAGCCCTGAGGAGTTCCGGTCCATCCTTCAGGGATCCTTTATCTATCACTGCGGACCAATCGTGAGAAAGAAAGACGACAACTGGGAGATCATCGCAGCGGGACCGACGACGAGCATACGTGAAGAACCCTATGAATCGAGTATGATCGAAAACTATGGCGTTCGGGGAGTCATAGGAAAGGGAGGCATGGGGAACAACACGCTTGATGCCTGTTCCCGCTTCGGCTGTGTCTACCTGAGCGCGATCGGCGGGGCCGCTACCCTCCTCGCCCAGGCGGTAAAAGAGGTCCTCGGTGTTTACAAGCTCGAAGAATTCGGGGTGCCCGAAGCGATGTGGCATATCGATGTGAGGGATTTTCCTGCGATCGTGACTATGGATTCCCACGACAAGAGTCTCCATCTGGAGATCGAGGAAGAGTCGAGGAGAAAGGCAGCGGAAATAATAGGGATCTAGGCGGGCTCATCGATCTCATCGTAGTGAACGAGAAAAGTCTCACCGATATATTTTTCGTCGAGACCACATTCCCTGGCCCCTTTAAGGACTGAATCGAGGTATTCGATGGAGGGCATCAGGTTGTCATCTGTCTGGTCGGCGATGTAGACTTCGGCCTCGATCAGGTCGTTGTCCTCTGCCCTGACCAGGACACGCTCCCGGTGATATTGATCCGAACTGACCCCCTCGAAGATATCCATTTTCGAAATGTCCGAATCGCGTATCCTGTAGAGTACGCCTAAGACCCTGTGACCCTGGGCGGGAATGATATTAGCGCATCCAGTGGAAGGGCGTATCGACGATATTTTGTTGAAGACAAGAGAATAATTCTCGAGTACACCCCTCTTCGCTTCCATCACCAAGATAGCCCTGTGTATCTCCAGTTTTTCCCGGTCCATGTTGGATCCATAGGCAAAATACCACATCGGGCACCTCCCGTTGTAGCGGGTAATCGAAAACTTGGTAACTCTTCTTTATTTAAAAATTAATGTAGATTATTAAGTGAAGTCAAGGAATATATTTACAGGGATAAGATTACCCATCCCGGCTTGACCTCTACAGTGAAAATAGTATATTTATCCGGGAGTTCAACCTCGAGTTATTACCCCGGAAAGACAATTAAGTTGAGGAGGACAGATTAATGGAAAGCACCACCTTCTCCCCTGTTGGAGAAAAAGAAGTGACCCGTGCGATCGTGGAGGAGTTCTCCAAGCAGTTCCAGGAGTATGCGGACAGTGACTGCATCATCATAGGTGCCGGCCCCAGTGGTTTGATGGCGGGGAAGGAGCTCGCCTCGAAGGGGATCAGGGTCCTGATCGTCGAGCGCAACAATTACCTGGGCGGCGGTTTCTGGATCGGCGGTTACCTGATGAACAAGATCACCGTCAGGACCCCTGGAGAGAAGGTCCTCGACGAGCTCGGGATACCATACAAAGAGTTCAGCCCGGGTCTCATGGTCGCCGATGGACCACACGCCTGCTCGAAACTAATCGCTGCCGCCTGCGACAGCGGGGTCAAGGTTATCAACATGACGAAGTTCGATGACGTCGTGCTCAGGGAAGGTGATCGCCTCGCCGGTGTCGTGATCAACTGGACCCCCATCAGCGCCCTACCTCGCGAGATCACGTGCGTGGACCCCGTAGCCCTCGAATCCAGGATCGTAATCGACGCTACCGGCCACGAGGCCTGTGTCGTCAAGCAGATGGAAAAAAGAGGGATTCTCAAGACCAGGGGTGAGGGAGGAATGTGGGTGGAAAGATCGGAGGACCTCCTCGTTGAACACACGGGGGAAATCCATCCCGGTCTCCTTGCCTGTGGCATGTCGGTCAGTACTATCTATGGCCTGCCCCGGATGGGGCCGACCTTCGGTGGGATGCTGATGTCGGGGAAACGGGTCGCAGCTATCGCGAGCGATATTCTCAAGAAATAATCCGGTCGTTTCAAACCTCTCGTGAATTGGAAAGCAATCGTGACCCGTATTAGGGAGATACACCTGTGGGGAGACGGTCCCGGCTACGGGAGTTTTCTCGAGGAGTTGATCTCTTTCTTCAGGAGTCGTCTTCCCGACATTCCGGTTACCCCGGAAGGAAATATCTGGGACCTGATCCAGCCCGAACATCTCCGACACTTCGCCGAAAAAGTAGCGGGCGGACGGGTCTTTGACCTATACAATCCCATTCCCGAACTCGGCAACGAACCAATCAGTGGAGAGATCACTTATGAGGAAGGTCGCATCCTTGGAGAAAATAAATCGACCGGTTTACTCTATGATGGGTTTTTCCTCTCAAAGACGTTCATGTCCATACCGGATCTCGTGAGCGGGCATCTCGATGCCCTCCACATAGTACTGACGGAACGTCTGGTTGGCACCTTCGACAGATTCGACAGAAGATACCATGCCCGTGCCGTCATATTCGGCTATCCCCACATCGTATCTATTACCGGTGTCGTAGAGGCTCCAGCGAGACCCAGGGAGTATTACCTGATCAGGAGACAGTTTCAGGGCTCCGGTATGATACCTCCAGAGACCGGCGAGTCGATGAAGGGTCGTTACCTGGAGCACGGAGATCCCAGGATCGGGGAAGTACTGAAGGGCTTGGCACTCCAGGCTCTCTTCTACCAAGCAACCGGAGACCCATTTTGTGACAATAAGGAGTGCCGACTTTTCAACGCTCACTGGCAGGAGGAATTGATATACGCGCAGCTCGACTCGGCCGACGACCTGTGTGAAAAACACGGGGAGACGCTTGAATCACTTTCAAGACGATTGAAGGGGAGTGAAGAGGTCCGCAGAACATCTAAAAGGAGCAGATCATGAAGAACGAGATTACATGGCTTGGTCATGCCAGCTTCAAGATCAAGAACAGCAAGACGCTGTACATCGATCCCTGGGATATCGAGGAGGACGAAAAGGCCGATCTGATCCTGGTCACTCACGAGCACTTCGATCACCTGTCCATGGAAGATATAGGAAAGGTCCGGGACGAAAATACGGTCATCGTGACGATTTCCATGTGCGCACAGCAGATCGGAGGGAACGTGATGGAGATCCAGGCCGGTGAGAAGGTCAATGTAGACGACATAGAGATCGAAGCGGTACCCGCATACAACATCAACAAGAACTTCCATGAGAAAGGCGCGGGGAGGGTCGGCTTTATCATCACGATGGGTGGAGAGCGAATCTACCATGCGGGTGATTCCGACCTCATACCCGAGATGGAGGCGGTGGATGTCGATGTCGCACTGCTTCCTGTCGGCGGAGTATATACCATGAGCCCCGAGGAGGCGGCAAAGGCAGCAAACAGGATGCGGCCAAAGCTGGCTATCCCGATGCACTGGGGGAGTTCCGTGGTCGGGAAACGGGAAGATGCCGAGAAATTCAAAGAGCTGTGTGACATCCCGGTAGAGATCAAGGAACCACCGGGCGATTAAGTGATCAGGGATTAGTGAAGAGTGAACAGTTCAGCGTCATGAGTACATGCGCATAAAGAGCTCTCTGTATATAGGATCGAAAGGATCAGGCATGTCATACGGCACAAGGGTTCTGCGGATTGCAGCCTTTGCGTTCCTCTCCCTTTTTCTCACGGGCGCCATCGAATTCATCCTGAAGGTCGACCCGGAACAGGCCGTCATTTCCCGGGATTTTATCGAGGTCACACTGATCGTGGGTGCCGTTTATGGTTTTCTCGGGACAATCGGTGCAATCCTGCTGTCACTCGTCATCTACCTTCTGAGGAGGACGGGTAGAAATGTCGAGATCGAATTCTCCCTCTTCCTCCTCTGGTCCCTCGCCGCATTTGCCTATGCCGGATTCATAGTCAACACGGGATGGCTTCACGGACTGCCCATGTCTCATCCCATCAGCCTCATCGTCACTCTTTTCCTGCTCATTCTATGTGTGGCGATCTTCTCATTTCTCTATCGAATCCTGAAGCCCGTGCTTTTCCGGGGGATTACCCGTACAACGACCTCGTTGATCCTGATATTTCTGTACCTGAGTTTCGGCCCCCTACTTCACGCCGGAGAAGGTCCAGTCCCTGAACCGGAGCCCGGCAGGCAAAGGGCTTCCGATTTGAACGTACTCCTGATCACGGTCGACACGCTTCGCCCGGATCACCTGGGCTGTTACGGTCATGAAGGGATCCGGACCCCGACAATCGACGCACTGGCCAGGGAGGGAGCTCTCTTCGAAAACGCCGTGACATCGATCCCGATCACGTTACCATCTCACGCCTCGATCATGACCGGGCTCTATCCGCCGACACACGGGATCCGGTTCAATGGCGCCTTCGCCCTTTCCGACTCCATCGTGACACTAGCGGAGATCCTCGGGGATGCCGGGTACACGACGGGGGCCGTCGTCGGTTCCTACGCCCTCGACTCCGAGTTCGGGCTCGACCAGGGTTTTCAGATCTATGACGATTCTTATCCTGCCGGTAACGTTCTCAAGTTCAAATATCCGAAACTCTGGTCATCTCTCTCGAGACTCCTCCTGGGGCAGATACTGGCCCGCACCCTTCCTCTCGACATCATCTTCAGCGAACCCCAGAGAAGAGCGGACAAAGTGACCAGGGTCACACTCGACTGGCTCGAAGTGTATGGCCAAGAAAAGTTCTTCTTATGGCTCCACTATTTTGACCCACACACTCCTTATGACCCCCCCTCGGGTTCCGGACTGGGACACCCGAACACCGGGATACCGGACCGATCTCTCATCACCAGAGACCCGCCATATCGATACTGGTGGGGCGAGCTCGAGAGCCTCGGAGATGTCTATAGCCGATATGACGGGGAGATAGAATATACCGATCACTGGCTGAGCCCGGTATTCGGCGAACTCAATCGTCTCGGGGTACGGGAAAAGACGCTGGTCATATTCACGGCCGATCATGGTGAGTGCCTCTGGGAGCATGATCAACCCGGGCATGGGTACTCCGTATTCGATTCCGAGCTCAGGGTGCCTTTGATCGTCAGCCTGCCCGGAACCATTCCGGCAGGGATTCGGATCCCTAACCTTATCGAGCTGGTTGACCTCCTTCCCTCCATTCTCGACCTGCTGGAAATCGGCATACCCCACCCTGTTCAGGGACAGAGTTTCCTGAATATCCTCGGGGGAGAAGCCCACATAGAAGAACGAACCGCCTACTGCGAGACCCTATGGCCGCCTAAGCCTGAAGATCGTCGAAGGGGACTGAGGTCAACCGAGTGGAAGTATTTCACGGCACCGACCGGTGATTCGGAGTTCCTCTTCCACCTCCCGACCGACCCTGACGAACTTCAGGACCTCCAGGCAGAAAGACCCGATCTGATCGGTACCTTCCGGGAAAAGCTGATCATGATCAGCAGCGAGTTAGGTGACAAGGGGGGAGTTCTGCCGGAGATGAGCGAGGAAGTGGAGGCGAGGCTCAGGGCGCTGGGGTATATTCGCTGAGATCGACCGTGACATTCAAGCAGGGCATCTCGTTCCTGTCTGCTGACTTCATTGCCCATGTCGGTTCATAGCGGAAATTGAAGGGGAATGTAGAATGTAAGCTTCTCACTCCGCGTGGGTCGGGATCTCGAGTCCGTAGCGTCTCATTTTCCCCCTGAGGGTGGCCTCGTGGATACCCAGATGTTTAGCCGCCTTGGTCTTGATCCATCTGCTATCCTTCAGTGCCATGAATATTCGCTGTTTTTCGAAAGAGGCCATCAACTCGGGAAGCGTGCTGCCTTCCCTTGCGTCTTCGGATCCTTTGCCACCACCGAAGACCTGCCTCTTGATCCTCCCCGAGAGAATGTAGGGCCCTATCTCATCGCCATCCTCCAAAAGAGCAACCGCCCGGCGGATCTCATTCATCAATTCCCGTACATTTCCGGGCCAGTCATATGCGACAAGGAGATTCAGCGCTTCAGGGGTAATCCCCTTGATCTTCTTCTTCTCCTCGGCGGAAAACTTCTCGATAAAATGCGAGATCAGGAGTGGGATATCGGCTCTCCTGTCTCTGAGGGGTGGGATCTCTATCATGACCCCGTCTAAACGATAGAATAAATCCTTCCTGAACCTGCCGGTCCTAACCTCTTCGGACAGGTTCTTGTTTGTCGCTGATATAATCCTGACATCGACCCGTCTCACGGTCGTATCTCCCACCCGTTTGATCTCTCCATTATCGAGGACACGCAACAATTTTACCTGGGTTGGCAAGCCCATATCGGCAATTTCATCGAGGAAAAAGGTTCCGTGATCGGTCTCTTCGAAGAGACCCTTTTTGTCCACCATCGCCCCCGTAAACGATCCCTTCTTGTGACCGAAGAGTTCACTCTCGAGCAAATTGTCGGGAAATGCGGCACAATTAACCGCGAGGTATTTTCTGTTTCTTCTAACTCCCGTATAGTGGATCGCCCTGGCAATCAATTCCTTACCGGTCCCCGTCTCCCCCATTAAGATGACAAAAATCCTCGAGTTCTTCACCCTGTTTACAGTATTCAGAGCCTCGAGCATCTTTAGGTCCTGGGTAATGATATTTTCAAATCCGGGTTTACGCCTGAGCAGATTTCTCAGGTAACGGTTGTCTTTTCTCAGTTCATCACGCTCCAATGCCGCGACAAAGAGCGCCAGGGATCTGGAGAAATTAGACATGATTTCCAGTTCGTGGAACAGGAACGGCAATTCATAAAGACTGGATTCACGATCGACGTAACAGAAACCATCCACGCTCTTCTCGTCCACACCAAAGGGGACAATCGCGATAGATTTCACGTTAAATAACACTTTAGTCCAGAGCTGATCAAACTGAGGATCTCCTGTGACATCGACCGAAACGAACGGTCTCTTATCTGTGATGATCCTCTTATCAAACGTCTTGAAGTGGTTAATTATCTTCTCGCAATTGGACAGCTCCATCCCTTTCACTACGTATGCCCTGTATTCTTCTCCGGTTCCATCCCGCCTCGCTATAAATCCCCTGTTCGCCTTGACCTGATCCATGACATGGTAGAGGATACCCTGGAGTCCTTCCATGTTATACGAAAAGCCAAACGTGGAAATGTTTGAGCGAGTCAAGGGAGAATAGCTGCTGTTCGAGGAGATGACTCTCTCCACGATGGCTTCTTCGAGGGAACGACATATCTCTCTGGCCTGGATCGCCAATTCGCCCTCATCGTTGGT
The DNA here is from genome assembly GCA_964442125.1 of uncultured Gemmatimonadota bacterium. Lineage (GTDB taxonomy): Bacteria > Gemmatimonadota > CAZMKB01 > CAZMKB01 > CAZNLH01 > CAYTWO01. The sequence continues at coordinate 14,874 of CAYTWO010000017.1, read as the reverse complement.
CCCCTCGACCAGGTCACCAGCGTACTTCAGGCGACTGAGAACCATATCATCCTCACCCTGGGCAACGTGGACCTTCGCCATCTCTATTGCTGTCTTCACCTTGTAAAAAATGACACCGAGATCATCGAAAATATCCATCGCGTTTTGGAGGTGATAACCCGCCAGCTGTAGTTTCTCATCACTCCCTTTCATCTCACCCAACAGGATACCAATTTCAAGATGAGTACGGGCAGTTTCGTATTTCTCTCCCACAGAGGACAGGGTTTTCAGGCACAGTTCGAGATGCTTCAGGGCATCTCCCCTTTCGCCCCTCTCCTTCAGGACCAGTCCCCTGACTCGGTAGGTCAAAGACTCCTCGTACCGATCTCCGAGATTCAGGGAGACTTCGAGAGCCCTCTCCGTGGCCAGCCAGGCTCCTTCGGGATCTCCTGTTCTGACCTTGAGATCACCTATCCGCCGGTAGATCTCGTTTATCAGGTCACCTTGGGGAGCGATCGCTTCGGCGATCTCTTTCGCCTCCTCATAACATAATTCAGCTCGCTCATAGTCACCCTGTTCGAAGGCCAGCTCTCCCAGATACTCATGCCCTATTGCGATCTCCCGCTTCATCCCTTTTTCTTTGGCGAGCTTTAATCCTTGTTTCAGATATTCCTCGGATCTCTTATAAATTTGTTTCTGCATAAACAACCTGCCAATGAGTAGGTTGTTGTGTGTCAGCGTATAATCACTCCCAAATCTTTTTGCCAGTCTCATGCTTTTTCTAAAAGAATGCAGGGATTTTTCGAAATCGCCGAGGAACATCAACACCGTCCCAAGATTTGTCAGGTACAGCTCAATTCCCTTATACCTCCTTTGTGATCTTCGTATTTCTATTGCTTCTTGTAAATGCTCAAAGGCATTCGTCCAATTAGATTCTAACATATATACATGTGCAAGATCGTTTTTAATCTTAGCAACTTCAAGATAATCCCCAACCCTCCTGAAAGTCGCTATGCTATCTTCGAGATAATTCTTAGCTCTTTTTAATTTTCCAAGATATAAATAGCACCAACCTAAATATTTTTGAATATTGGCCACCTCATTATTTTCCGCTGTCTCTCTCAACATTTCGAACGCTTCCGATAATTTCTTGAGGGCAAATTTGTATTCACCCATTTCATATTTGCTAGCGCCGATAGCAGCCTTTATTTGGGCACTTAGAACATATTCCCGCCCATCCGGTGTAACAATCATCTCCGCTGTCTCGAAAGCCTCCAGGGCATCCGGGAAATCCCCCGAGTACTCCAGGCATTTTCCTCGTTTGTAATGAAGCAATTTCCTTTCCAGATCAGAGATGTTATCCCCCTCCAGCAAACCATTAGTGTAAAGGAGAGCCTGGCTATAATTGCCTTCCCCAATAAACAACTCGACCTTATGCAAGCATTCCTTTTTACTCATAAAATTTAACAGAGCTACAAGATCCTGAATTAACCTTGTTAAAACCACTCAAATATGATACGTCTCAAACGAATATTCTCTCTATTTATTGTTTTTGTTGTTTTTCCACTTTGACCGTCATTCTTTTTGTCTCTATCCGTAATTTCATTGTTATTTGGATTTAACTCGAAATCGTGTTCGACAGGCCAAGGGACCCCCATATCAGATTGTGGGGGGATTGCATTATCTATCTGACAGGTTAGATCGGAAGAGGAAAGGCATTGAGGGAAGGAAAACACAAAGATGAGAAAAAGGATCTTCTTCATCGTAATCACCTCTCCGAATACTTAAATAGTTGAGGGAAAAGTGGAGACTATTATCCCATGGCATTCAAAGTAAAGGGGGAAGTAGGTGATAGTGTTCTTGACGAATTGAATTATACCATAATTTTCAAGAAATGTCAAGGAAAAATTTTTAAGTGTTTTGTACCAGCAGAGTTACGAGAAAACCCAGTTACAATGTCGAACGACCTTGTTGGTGTAAGGATTCTAATAGATCCGGTAACAAAGCTCTGATAAATAGAATAAATAGAGAATAAATAGGTATAGGGGGCGGTTGTTTTTCAGGGCACGATCCGCGCGCCGGCGAAAGAGCGGTCGTTTCTCAGATCCGGGTCGCGGTAGTATCCGACCACGTAGGACCCGGGCACGGTCTGGAGCACACCGTCGTAGTTCTGCTGGGGACCGCTGCCGGTGAACAGGCTGGTGCTGATGAACTCCCCGGTGTTGAGACCTGTTTCGACCAGGGACGTGTACTCCAGGTCGCGGGTCACCCAGTCCCCGACCAGCATGGAAATCGTCTCGGCGACGAAGGGATCCAGATTCTGGTCGTCCTCATCCACGAAGAGGGGCACGGCCTGGCCGATCTGCACGGTGGGGGAGGTGATGGCCAGGGCATAGGACGTATTGTGCATGGCTTGCATGTACCGGGCGCCGGCTGTGCGCAGTTCGTCCTCATCGCGTGTTCCCGTGTAATACTCCGGCGTGTGGCCGATCCATCCCTTCCAGTGATAAAGCTCCACCCGTGACATCCCATCCTGCCCGCCGTTCTCATACCAATCCCAGACCATCGGCTCGTACTCCGTGTAGCGGTCCGTGTCCTTCACATCCTCCAGGTAGGCGGCGTGTGTGACATGGGCCGGATCGCCGCTGTCGTCGTAGCGGAAACCGCCATCGGGATCGCTCCACCAGCCGTGGTGGTCCCCGAAGACACGGAACGAGTTCTGGTAGGGCAAGTTCGCCAGGTCGTTCTGCACAAGGAAGACCTCGGGCTCCTGCCAAGCCTGCGGTCCTTCCGCACTCCAGTTGCGGTTCAGGTCCACGCCGCTGGCGTTGTAGCGCTGGTTCAGAACCACACCGTCGGGATTCACCATGGGATAGATGATCCACCGCACCTGTTCCGTCACCTCCGGGTCGGGCTGCCAGCCGCCGACTCCCAGGAGGTAGTCGAGCATCCCCTCGAAAATGAAGCTGGAGGGCCACTCGTCACCGTGCTGCCTGATGATCACAACCACGGTTCGTTTCATGATTGCCGGCATCCGGGCACCCAGATCATCGAACAGCACCTTGTAGACGGGACGACCCTGCACCGAGTTGCCGAGCACCGAGACCGTGAGGCGCGGATCGGAGGGCAGGCCGTTCATGTAGTCAATAAAATCGCTGTACGAGTAGTCCGAGGTCCGGGATGGGCTGATACCGGGGGGAAACAGCTCCACCAACTCCCGGCTGTGCTGGAAATCGAGGAGGATCTCTTGCCCGGTCAAGGAGGCGTGGATGGGTAGGGAACGCCACACGCCCGGTCCGGTCCAGGCTCGCGCAGTCCAGCCCGGGGCGAGCCCGGAGCAAGCGATCTCGACCTGGTCACCCGGCCTTCCGCGCACCTCGAAAACCGGCCGGTGGGTAGTGGGGTCTTCCAAGAAATAGAGGGTCACCTCCGAGGTCCTGGTCTCACGGAATTCGAGGGCGGTTCCGGACTCGGTCAGGTCGCGGAAGCGGGGAGTGAAAATCGCGCGGGGATCCTCTTCGGCCGCAGCCACGGATAGGACAATGCAAAACATACAGAACATCACTATTCGCCGGAACATGATCGGTTCTCCCGATTAATATGGAAATTTAAAATTTCACTTCTGCCTGTGTTTTCATTATATCTTAAGTACCAGAGTTTGTCAATCGAATGAGCACCTTTTTTTGTAGGTATACCAGATCTCCTTGGACACTTTGTGTTATGATCGAAGAAGCGTTTCGTCTTGTTCGAAAGAGAACAGATTTGGACTATGCCGAGGGAGTCGGGATCGTATCCGAAGCATGTCGTGAGTTCGAAGTTCCAAGGTCAGCATTCTCTGAGTGGAAGAAAGCCTATACAATTAAATGGTGACTGTCCCTATTTACTTGACTATCCTTGATCAGAAACCCTCCAGTCTCTACTAAGGAAGAGCAAATACATACAACGTATAGGCAAACGTGGCTCCATGAAAAAGTCGACCGTCGAGGATGGTTGGCGACGACCGCATGGGATAACCACCTGATGTGTAATACTGCCACAGAATGTCGCCAGTCGAAGCTTCGAACGCATAGATGTAGTTGTTGCCGCACGTCGAGTAGACGACTCCATTTGCTACCGACGGTGATGAGCTTGAGAAGAACGAAACCGCTGTGTTCGTAGTGTAAAGGGGGGAACATTGGGGCTCGCCACATCCGTTTGCATCAAACGCGTAAAACGTATCGTTTGAGCCCACGTACACCTTTCCCTCGGCTACTGCGGGAGCTTGAGGGCCATCCCCCTGCTGCAACACTTCCGTCACTCCTGCCCAGAGCGGTGTGCAAGAGTCCTGTCCACAGCCATTAGCGTCGAACACATACAGATAGCCAACATCTGAATGCATATAGATGACACCATTGGTAGCCACTGGCCTCGTCAAATTGCCCTCATCTATAAAACCTGTCCAGAGGAGTTCGCCGTTCTCTGAATTGAGCGCTCGCAGAGTGCCGGCATTGCTTATGTACACTACGCCATCTGCTACTGCCGACCCCCCCCCGGGGCTTATGCTCCAAAGCTCATCGCCTGTATCCGCGTCAAGCGCTTGAATGGAGCCGGTTGGAGGCACATAAACCACACCATCGGCGACCACAGGTCCGCCAAGATGCCTAGCCCCCGGGTCCCAAGTCCATATCGTGCCTCCAGTCGATGCGTCAAAGGCGTAAGCCATATCGTACGAATTCACATACGCCACCCCGTCTACCACCGCCTGGCCCTGATGCTTTCCCTGAAGGCTCCGTGTCCATATCCTCGCACCCGTGGCTTCATCGGATGCGTATGCCGTCCCGCCATAGGTGCCGTAATAGGCAATACCGTCTACGACTGATACCCCACCCCTGATTGAGGAGGAAAATCCATGTGTCCATGATACTCCCAGGTCTCCAACATTAGATGGGCCGATCTGTTGTTCGTACGGATTATAGCTGGTGCGTTGGGCATTAAAACCTAACTGACGCCAGCTGACATCACCAATAACCCGGAACTCAAATGACTCTTCATCAACAATTCCGTCTGGATAATTGCCTATCCTTCCAATAAGCTGATAAGAGCCAGTGTCTGCCATTGTCGGAACGAAGAGTTGGTTGCTTAGTTCTAAATAACTATTGGGAAAGATTTGACCATGCAGGGGGTTCGAGTGGTTGAGGAAATTCTCCGGGATTTCAATTTCACTCGAATTCGGCAATAGGACTGAGAGCCAGAAATCGCCTGTAATCTGGTTATCGGTGTTATTCTGCATCAACATGCTGAAATAAAGAGAGCCACCGGAGCCTACCGTCAATGGCCCTGTTGCAGACAAGGCGAGATTGCAAGCCACTGAATAAGGAGATTCATCAGCTCCGATGTCAAAGCCAAAACCAACAGGCCTCAAATCACCCTCAAAGTCATTGTAAACACCAGCATCTACACCGGCATCTATACAGGGAGATTCCGTTGAGAGGTGGTAATCACGATTACCTGGATCAAGGATAAGGGGATCGGTGTCGAACACGCTTGAATCCCAATGTAATACGCAGTTTGGATCGACAAATACTGATTCCTGCCCGCCTTCAACGTCGGAATGACTTACCGTGAAGGATGAGTTAGCTCTAACTGCAATCTCCTGACCAATGGAAGCATTGTTGCCCCAAAAAATCGAATTCGTGATGATTGGAACAGCCCGACCGACACCGTGAATCCCACCACCGTGACTAACTGCCCAATTCCCTATGATAGTGTTGTTTGTTATAATCGGGTAGGAATTAGCACAGTTGATTCCGCCTCCGTCATTATTAGCGCGGTTTCCTGTAATGATGTTGTTTGAAATGGTTGGGGAGGAAGAGGTATGACACATGATTCCACCCCCGTTACCTGTTGAAGAGTTTTCCACAATTATGTTTCCGGTTATTGTAGGAGAGGACATGTAACAGCAAATACCGCCACCATAGGGTGCATAACCATTCTTTATCGTGAACCCCTGTACTACTGAACTTAAATCCTCACCAAATCGGAAATAAAACCCACGATGTTGATCTACCTCACTACCCTCACAATCGATGATTGTCACCTCCGGCCCATTTTCCGACATAACCATGATCGCCCTGCCACCGAAATCGATGTCGCGGTTGCCATCACCAGTGTAAGTGCCGTCAGCCACCAGCACTGTGTCGCCATCCACACAGGCATTAATCCCGGCTTGTATGGTCGGTTCATCACCCGGAACATTGATGGTGATGGCCTTCAGGGTAGAGGTGAAAACCGTGAGAAGAAGAACGGGGAGTAGGAACAGTGAGTAACGCATGATGCCCTCCTTTCAAGGAGTCTTTTGTTGAGGTTAATAAAGAAACAATCTGCAATGCAAAAACCAAAGTAGTATTTCATTAACTGTTGTGATTATAATATGACTAACAACGAGTTGACAATCATACAAACTCTCAAAGTTATGTAAGACAATGCCGCCTCAAATTGTAGGTGTTTGTCCTACAATTGAAAAATACCAAAAAAAAATATCCGGCCAGGAGTCCCAAAAAGGATAAAAATTCCGCGGGTTTGAAGTTAGAGTGTGAATATGACCCCCCGAGGAGGGGAAGGAAAAATTTCTGAGTGTTTTATGTCTGTCGAACGACCTCGTTCGTGTAAGGATTTAAGGGGTCCAGGAACAAAACTCTGGCGAAGGTGTTGAAAAAAAACTATCTTGGGATCAGCCCATGATCGGGGACAATACAGGAGATACGATGAAGAGAGGCCTTCTACTTTCGATATTGATCACACTGTTGGCGATATCTTCGTGTTCGGGAGGAAAGGACGGCCAACCATCCGAAGACGATCCGGACAACCGCACACCAATGCCCGTCTTCGTTCTGAAGGACCTCGATGGCAACGAGGTCAAATCTGATGATTACAGGGGGAACGTACTCATGCTCAATTTCTGGGCGATCTGGTGCGGCCCCTGCATCGCTGAGATCCCGGAACTCAACGAAATCTACGAGAAGTACAGGGACAGAGAGTTCGAGCTTTTGGCTGTCGCATCACAATCGGGGGACGCAGTCGCGGTCAGTGGGTATGTAGAGCGACTTGGGATCGAATTCCCCGTGGTGTTGGGTGAAGACGGGGTACTCAGGCAATACGGTGTTTTCGCCTTTCCCACAGACTTCATTATCGACAAGAGAGGCTTTGTCCGCGAGCACATCCTCGGGGCTCCACCCGGTAAGAAGGTCCAGCTACAAGATATCATCGACAGGCTTCTCGAGGAATGATCCGTTATCACCATTGCAGCGAGAACGAAACCCCTCGAGGGTCAGGTGTCAACCGCCAGGTGCGCTTCGCACTCGATCCGTCTCTCTCCCTCTCATGGACATCGGCCACTACATTCCCGACCGAATACCCCACACTGACACCAAGAACCACGTTCCAGAGGTAATGCCTGTTGCTTCTAACTCTTGAAGCCCCGACCATGACGGGAGAGGCGTATAGCAGGGCCTTCCCGAGGTATTTAACGGTGACCAGTGCCCCGCTATCTCCCTCCTGGACCCTCAAGTACTGGCTATCCAGGGGTTTCACCATGGATGCGGCGAGTGAACTGTGTCCGGAGATTCCGTGACCGTGCATTTGCAGAAATCTCAATTCACCTCCCTCATATGGCCTGTCTTCCGCCAGGATAAATTGCCCCATCCCGGTAACTGCGGCGGTATAGAAAATCGACTGAACCATCATGAGTCCGGTCTCGACTTCCCGTTGGCTCTGCCCGAATATCCCTCCCAGGACGAACATCCCGGAAAGAGCGGGCAGTGTCCACCTGTCACCGAGGAACTCGAACCGGGTATAAAAGGCATCGTTCGATACGAAATCGAGCCCATTCCCGTCATGGAGATCCACATGTTCCTGAACCCGGTTTTTTGAAATGAGTAGAGGGATGGTTATCGCCCCGATACCCAGAGCCTCCAGTCGATTCTCCCAGTTCCACGGCAACATCGAGTGGAAGATCTCTCTCGATTCAGGCATGAAGTCATGAAATGGCTCCCATATGGTTCGAGGAGGAGACTCCGGTTGCGAATCGAACACCAGGGCCTGGGAACCCGTTTGGATGAAAGACCCGATTCGCGGTGAGGGGATCTCTCCCATTCCCCAGGCGTGGCATGGGAAAACAAAGCAGAGGGTGAACACGATAAGAATGGGGGAGAGTCTTTTCACAAACGATTCCAATTTTCGCTTTTCCCTCTGAAATGAAACTCGTCGACTTTACAGGTTATCTTAATCTCCATTCTACACTCTTTCAGGTCAAGGATTTTATCCGGGACATCGGGACTTAAAGGAACTTTTAGAACCTGAAGGTCACACCTGTACTCAATTCCAGATCGACTACCCACCGAGGTCTCGCGTAAGTAACATCTCCGGTCAGCGGGCCCTCGACGTCTATCTGGGAAAACTTCGAGACATGAAAGATCATATCCATCCGCAGGGCAAGAGCCTGCGATATCCGTCCTGAAAATCCACTGCCGAGATCGATCGAAAGCCAGTCCTGATTATCGATCTTGATGCTGGATTCCGGGACACCAATCGTATCTGCGAAGACGGCTCCATCCTCTAAGGGGATGATGACACTGGCGGCAACCTGTTTCCTCGGTGAATAGTGGACCCATCCAAGGCCGGCAGAGAGGTGTGGGACGATCGGCCCCCTCACGGGAAGGAGAAATAACAGGTCTCCTCCAAGCCTCAATATCGGATTAACGGAGTTTCTCAGTTCCTGCACCCCAAAGGGGGGGTTATTTTCGAGAGGTTTCCGTTCCAGAAAAAGCAGCTTGTGGACGTTTTCCGTGGAACTCCTGGAGAATGAGGCTTCGATGATAAAAAATCGGGATACCAGTTTGCTGGCCCTGATTCCGATAAGAAAACTCGATGGGCGAGGTAAATCCTCCAGGAATCCCGTATTCGGTAACGGTTTTATGTCCCCGTAGAATAGAACACCGGCATATGGGGTCAACCAGTACCCATCCGTTCCAGGATAGGAATCACGCCGTTTCAGCTCGAAGGTTTCCCCTGCCCCCGCCCAGAGAATCGACCCCGAGATGAAAAGAAAAAGTAGCAAAATGGTCCCTGTCTTCATCGATTTTCCCTTGATTAGTGTTTAAACCTTTGATAAATTTCCGGACACCAACAAATTAACCAGGGAGAAATGAGATGTCTTCAGATTCTTCCCTCCTGAAATGGAGCGGTCTCTGTGCGGTGATCTACGGACTCCTCCACGCCCTGTCTAATATCGCCTACATCGCGGGAACGGGTTATCCGTCGATAACGTCCTCCGGGCTGGAACATTTTCAGATCATATCAATCTATGCCAATCCGGGGGTCAACATATCGCTCCTCTTCGATATACTGTCATATTTATTTCTCCTGCCCGCACTGATCGGTATGATGTTCTACCTGAGGCGGAGATTCAGCGGGCTTTCCATTATCGGATTTATCTTCGGTCTCGTCGGCACCATATCGATGATGTTCTCGAGCGTAATCCGATATGGCGCGTCAGACATCCTGGAAAACAAAGCCGGCCTCAATCCCATTATGATTGAAAACCAGGCTATCCTGTTTCATGCGATTGCGAGCTATTTTACCCTCCTGAGCCTGCCACTCATTGGATTATTCTACCTCCTGTGGGGGCTCGGGTTCCGATGGAGTTCAGGAGGACCGGCCCGCATCGTTGGGATCTCGCTTCTCCTCGCCTTTCTCTTCCTCATTTCTTCTCATCTCGCCTTCGCCTTGAACATGGAAGGTTCGGCCAACATCATATCGATGCTGAAAATCATGATGATCAGCGCCTCTTTCATCATGGCAGGAGGATTATTGAGGAAAGATGAGGAACTCGAGATCAGGACTTGATTGATTATCTCCTATTCTATCGTCTGAACGGAACCTCGTCAATCAAAAAGTGATAAGTAATTGAAATGCTATACAAAAAATATCTGCTGATAATTGTACTCACCCTGTCATTTTTATTCATTGTCATATTCATCTTCAGGCCCACCTGCGAGAATCCCTCCCTGCTCGATGGTGTCGCGCCCGGAACGGAGCCTCACGAGTCCGACGGAAAGGGCATGGCAACCGTCCAGCCTTCTGAGCCGGTCAGGGTCCTCCAGAGAGGCACCTGGACGATTACATATGTCGCCGGCTCTCCCGGCATAGCGACCGGTGGTGGGATAGTCTTCCAGGTCTCGCCCTTCTGGGAGTGGAGTCAGCCCCAATCATCCGATCCTGACCACCCAGGCTACACGACGGTCGGTTCGAGCAATCCGGACGTCGAATTTGAACTTCAGGGGAGCAATCTAAATTACCTGCTTATAGTCGCCTCCGAGGGTGAGCTTGCCGCTGGCGATACCGTGTGGATCGTCTACGGTGACACCGACGGGGGAAATCACCCGAGGGGAGCGGCCGTTGTCGACAGGTACTCCGAGACCGGTGAGGAGTTTTTCCTCAAGGTAGACGGGAACGGTGACAGGTTTTATTCGCCGATCGGAGAGCAGCCCCTCCTCGATATCCTCGCTGCGGAGGCATCAAAGTTGGTGGTCAAGGCACCGCCGATCGTGGTGGAGGATGAAACCTTCGAATTCAAAGTATCTGCTCTGGACCTTTTCGACAACTGGGACAGGTCGTTTACAGGAACGATCGTACTTGCCGGAGAAGACGAGCTATCGTTGCCGCGTGAGCTGGAGATAACCGCGGCAGACAGCGGCGTGGCCATGGCTGAGGCCAGAGCGGAGAGAGCGGGGAAATACCGTATCCGGGCGAGTACTCCCGACGGATCCATCGAATCCGAAAGTGACCCCATTCTATGTATCCCGGATAAGCCAGAGTACAACCTCTATTGGGGCGACATCCACGGCCACTCCGGAATATCTGACGGATCCGGATCACCGGGGGAATATTACCAGTACGCGAGATATGTATCAGGGATGGACGTATCTGCCCTGACCGACCACGACGCTCACGGACTGCTTCCGCTCGACGAAAACCCTGAACTCTGGAACAGGATCACGAGAGCGGCCAACAGTCACTATGTACCAGGGGAATTCGTGACCTTTCTGGCCTACGAATGGACGAACTGGACGTATGGACACAGGCATATCCTCTTTCCCGGCGATACGGCCGTAGTGTACAGCTTCAGGGACCCGCGCTCCGACACACCGTCAGAGCTGGGCGAACTCCTTTCACCCTGGAAGGCCATCGCTATTCCACATCACCCCGCGGGAGGTGCCGTCAGGATAGACTGGGATCATCACGAGGATCGATATGAGCCTCTGGTCGAGATCTGTTCGGTCCACGGAAACTCCGACTCCCCCGGCGCTCCGCTGCAGATTTACAGGGCGGTCAAGGGGGCATTCGTGACCGACGCGCTTCGGAGGGGTTACAGGTTGGGGATATTGGCATCCGGTGACACCCATGACGGTCATCCAGGCAGAAAAAGTGTCAATGCCCCGTCTATGGGGATTGCCGGCATCTGGGCAGACTCCCTCACGAGGGAGGAGATCTGGGATTCCATGCTGTCAAGGCGCATTTACGGCACATCCGGAGAGCGGATTATCCTCAGGTTCAAGGCCGATGGTCACTGGATGGGTGAGGTCGTACCATTGGCCGGGCAGCAGGATATAGAGATAGAGGTTTTCGTGGTCGGGACGGCGTCGATAAACAAGGTCGAATTGCTCGAGCGTGAGGAGGTTATAGAGACGATCCGACCACAGGGTGACGAGACCCTATTCCGGTGGGGATTGCGAGCCGAACCTCCGACGTTTTACAGGGTAAGAATCACCCAGGAGGGTGATGGAATGGCCTGGTCGAGCCCGATCTGGTTCACAAAAAGTGGTCTGAACAGGTGAAGAAGTCCCGCTCACAACAACTAAATCACGGAGGTCCTATGACAATACGACACCTGCCCTTGATCCTTCTAATCGGACTCTTCCTTTTCCCACATACGGATCTAAGCGGAATAGAGCTCGATATCCACCAGTACAGCCTGAAGAACGGCCTGACGCTCCTGGTCCTCGAGGACCACTCGGCGCCGGTCGTCAGCTATCAGGTCTGGTATAAGGTCGGGTCCAGAAACGAACGTCCCGGGATAACCGGTATTTCACATCTCTTCGAACACATGATGTTCAAGGGATCTAAAAAGTACGGTCCGGAGGATCACGCGCGCCTGGTGCAATCCAACGGCGGGAGCCTGAACGCTTTCACTTCGGAGGATGTCACAGTCTATTTCGAAAATCTCCCGGCCAACAAACTGGAACTGGCCATCGAACTCGAGGTGGAACGCCAGAAGAACCTCGCTATCAACCAGGAGAACCTCGATTCCGAGACCGAGGTGGTCAAGGAAGAGAGGCGGATGCGCATCGATAATTCCAACTTCGGAAGACTATTAGAGCAGCTCGATGCCCTCGCCTACCAGCAACATCCTTATCACACGACGGTGATCGGTTGGATGTCTGACCTCAACAGCATAACCGTAGAGGACTGCATCGATTATCACAAGACTTATTATTCTCCCAACAATGCCACCATCGTCATCGTGGGTGATGTCAACGCCGACGAGGCATTCAAGCTCGTTAAAAAACATTACCGAAAGCTGCCCGTCGGTCCGCCGTTAAGACTGAGCATAACCCGGGAAGAGGAGCAAAAAGGGGAAAGGCGGGCCGAGTTTTACAAGCCCACACAGCTCCCCTGGCTCGGTATGGCATACCACATACCGGAAGAGTCACACGACGATGGATTCGTCCTCGAGGTGATCGATAACATCCTCTCGAGCGGAAAGAGTTCGAGAATCTATAAGGACCTGGTGTACGACAAAGAGATGGCTTTATTCGTCTTCACGGCGGCTGACCTGAGGATGGATCCCGGTCTTTTCTACGCTATTACGGGCGACATAAAACCGAACCATACACCCGATGAAGTCATAGACGCTTTAAAGAAACAACTCGAGCGGTTGACTGAGGAGCCCGTCTCCGACGAGGAGCTCCAAAAAGCCAAAAACCAGCTCGAGGCCGACTTTGTATTCGGTCTGCAGAGAAATCAAGGAAAAGGGATGCAAATCGCCCATTCCACACTTTATACGGGAGATCCCTACTTTTTCGAGAAAGTCGTCGACAAATACAGATCGGTCACAAAGGAAGATGTCAGGCGGGTAGCAGGTCGATATTTCAGTGACAATAACGTTTCTATCGTAACGATCCTCCCCGAGCAAACCGAGGGACTCAAGGTAGAGAATATTGAGACAAAGGAGTAACACATGAAATTTTCAGGGACAAAAGCAGTAATGAAGCGGGCTTTCTGGGTACCGTTTCTCTCCCTTTATCTCCTCTCTTCCCCTTTTCAGGCAGTCTGTGCGGAAACGATGCAGTTCCCGGATTATGAGCTCGAATCCTTCGATAATGGACTAAAGGTTATCGTATATGAGGATCACGAGCTCCCCGTCGTTTATCTCGAGGTGATGATCATGGCAGGTTCCGCCTTCGACCAGGCAGGGAAGGAAGGTCTTGCAAATTTCACGGCAGAAACCATAACGGAGGGGACGGTCTCCCGGAGCTCGACCGACATCGCCGAGGCACTCGATTTTGTCGGTGGTTCGATTTCCGCAAGTTCAGGGTATGACGCTACTTATATCTCCTGCACGGTCTTGAAAAAGGATTTCGACCTTGGTCTCGAAATCCTTTCGGATATCATCCTCAACCCGGTCTTTCCCGAGGAAGAGGTGGAACGGCAACGGAGCCAGATTATAACATCGATCATCGGCAATAGGGACCAGAAATCGACCATCGCAAACAACAACTTCCAGGAGGTCCTGTTCGGGGACCACGCCTATTCTCATCCGGTGATCGGTCTGAAGGCGAGCATCGACACGATTATGCGGGACGATATAATTCAATTCTACGATTCTTATTACAGACCAAATAACTCGGTCATTGTGGTGGCCGGGGATGTGGATCGAGCGGAGGTTCTGCGATCCCTGAGGGAGGCACTGGGTGGATGGAAAACAGCCTTCATCCTGGAAGACAGTCATCGGGAAGCAGGCGATCCTGTCGGTTACAGGATACGTCTCGTAAACAAACCTGACGTCACACAAAGCGAGATACGTATCGGTTACCTGGGGATCACCAGGAAAGATCCCCGGTATTTTCCTCTTCTCCTGATGAACTACAACCTTGGAGGAGGGGTCTTTTCCGGGAGACTCATGCAGGTGATCAGGGCGGAGATGGGTTTGACTTACGGGATCTCGAGCGCCCTGGGTGCCAGGGTTCAACGTGGTCCCTTTGTGATCTCCACATTCACCAGGACCGAGACCACCCTCGAAGCCATCCAGGCGATCTTGAATGAAGTAGAGAAGATGAAGGACGGAGGGATCACCGCAAAAGAGCTCGAAGACGCCAAAGCAAGGTACATAGGTGGTTTCCCGTTGGGGATAGAAACCCCATCTCAGATCGCCGGGAGGATACTGGAGGTCGAGCTCTACGAACTCGGCAGGGACTACATGGCTGACTACACGTCATCAATCGACAAAGTAAGTCTCGAGGAAGTCAATAACGTTGCATCCGAATTCCTGAGATCAAAAGATCTCGTTATCGTCGTGGTGGGAAATGCCGAATTGTTGCGGGACGACTTGAAAAAGCTCGGGGAAGTCGAGGAGATTTATTACACCGATACCGAGTCAGGGGCACCTCCTCCCCATGAACACGGACATTGACCGATCTGGTTCGTCTCGTTTGAGAAGTGCAGGTGGGTGAGCTAAGCGTGGACCTCCTTCTCCGTCATTCCCGCGAGTGGAACGAGTCGGGAATCTGCCGGACAAGCCGGACTGACAGCTATTTAGTCTTCCTCAAAACGGCCTGGTCCAGTCGATCCGACAACCAG
>CAYTWO010000016.1:0-32517 GCA_964442125.1 uncultured Gemmatimonadota bacterium | reverse complement strand
ATACATTATTATACATCGCATTGAAAAACTACCGTCCTTTTCCAGTGAAAATTAGCTCTAATAGGTGAAGGGGCCAGCTCGAGGATCGATCTTTCTGGATTTGAGGTGTGTGAGGATCTTGTGAATCGGTTCACGCTGGGTGATGAGGGCGATGATCTTCATCTCCGTGCCACAGTGGGGGCAGGTGAGTGTGACGTGGAAGACGTGCTGGAGGAGTTGTTGTCACTGCCTTCTCCAGTGGTTAGGTATTGTTGGCTATGTGAGAGCGACAGGTAAATATATTAAACCTAAGCCAGTGTTGCCGAATGAATCTTCATTTAAATGATGCCTGTCCCTGTTTAAATGATTCTTAGGCTTTTTTGATTCTCCGAAATTCAAAACAGGTGCGGGAACGGCTTCTCCACGAAAATTGCTGACGGGCTGCCGGCTTCATCGCCAGGTTATGCCTTAGCCCGACGAGAAGAAATCGATTTCAGCTCTTTCTCGAACCGTGAAAACAACAAACAATAATCTCCCTGCGTTAGATTTCGCTAATTGGTTGCCTTCTTCAACACCTCTTTCACCCACGAATTCAAACTCTTTCCAGAGTGTAACGCTTTCAGATAAGCTCTATGGTGAAGCTCTGGAGATAACCTTAATACAAATCTTCCTGAAAATGGCTTGTCAGGCTCCTCACCACGCTCTTCACAAAACTCTAGATAATCATCAATCGAATCCTTGAAGGCCTTTTTCAATTCCTTCACAGTCTTCCCCTGAAAAGTGATGACATCCCGGGTGTCTACCACTTCACCATGGAAGATCTCTGACTCCGGATCGAATTGAATATGTCCCGAATAACCCTTGTATTTCATCATGGTTTAACACCTGCCTCCGTTAAGAAACGTCGCATTGATCTCAGTGCACTTTTGTCTGTCTCTTTTCTCGGATGGGGTCTGTGAAACACGGCACGAACACCTTTCAGTGCAATTCGAACCCGAGAACCCCTTCCCTCGCTAACTTCGGCTCCTAATGTCAACAATAACTTTATGATGTCATCCCATTTGACATCAGATCTGACGGGAGTTTCAAAGATGGCTTGGAGAGTTCGTTTGTGTCTCCGAGCGAACTTCCGCATGATACTAATCTATAGTATCACTTCGTGGTTGTCAAGTAACACAAGCTGCCTAACTTGAATTCAAAATGCGAAACTTAACAACCTGGCGATAAGCTGCGGGAGCGTCAAGCGCGGACTTTGCCCTTTAAGGGAGGTGACGAAGCGGCTGTCGGCTTTATAGCCCTATTACCCTGCTTCATTTCGTTGTCCATGGTGTAACGGATCAGTCTTTGGGAAATATGACCAACGAACCATAGAATAAGCATTTACCGCAGTACTACAGTGGTATTGCGCATAAGCCCACGGATCTCGTTCTTGTTTTTCAACGAGGAAGAAATCCAATTTTTCCTTGACCCGTTTTAGTATGTCTACATAATGGGCCTGTTCATTTTCATCGATCAGAAATTGAACTCTGAAAACGCATTCTGTTGGTCGGCCAACCAAGGCAACGGGAAGGGAAGAAATAGTTACCGGCAATCAGATCCACATAACCTTTCTTCCATTGCCAGGTTTATTGATTAGAATTCATGGTTGGTTAGTTTAATTAACGGCTTGCCGTTAGGCGATATAGTCAAAAATGCGCCAGCTCTCTCCTTTCTTAAGAGCGGCACGTATGTTGCTTCGAATGATACGTTCTGATTTTAAGCCATCAATGATGAATTCAACCCAGCTCTCCTGGTACAAATAATCACCATGAACCTCGTCATAGTGACAATAATCAGTGTTTGTGTCGAAGAGATCGAGAGCACTAGAGGGGAATAAAGGGGCTGAAGACGGTCTTCTGAATGCTCTAACTCCAACAATACATCACGGGGAATTGCCTTAGCCTTATAGCGGTGCCATATTTCAACAAATCGACATAGCTCAGGATAGTATTGCTGTGTCTCCTGATCCACAAGCCAATAATTCTCCGTGAAGATCGCTACCATTCGCTCATAAACCAGCAGAATTTCCCTATACCATTGTTCATTATCGTATTTAATGTAGGAATTATATTGCATTTGAGTTTATCACGTCAAGCCCTCTTCCACAATCTTTATCTCCTTATCGGGCAGGTCGTATAACTCGTAGACGAGTTGGTCGATTTTCCGGTCTGTGGTCTCGATCTGGCGCTGGAGGATGGTTTTGGTCTGGGGGTCTTTGGTCTTGGCGAGTTGTTTGTGTATATCCAGCATTCGCTCGACCAGGGAGATCATTTGGTTGTGGAGGGCTTTGTCGGTGGGGTTTGATAGGTCTATGGTGCGGATGGGTACTTGTGATAAAAATTGACGGTTTGCAGACAGCCATCCACCACGGAATGTTGCACTCACAAAGGGAAAGAACCAGCTTAATAGCTTTGAATTGATGAGCCCTAAAAGATAACTTAGTCCTTGTTCTTTAAATTTTTGCTTAATGGTAATTCCATTTACGTCAACATTATCTAGGAAGTGACTTCCATCGCAGTCATAAGCTGCCTGAAGACATGTGACAAGACGTGGTATGCACAGTTTGATCCGATTTTGAATCCCGATATTTTGATTTCTTCCAAATCGATACCACTCGTCTCCTTTAAATTTTCCCCGTTCACGACTCGTCAACCTATCCTTATTCTTCAATAAGTATTTTGCCGCCTTAGGAAAATGCCTTGATAATGTGCCGAAATCAATCAAAGCAGCTACTTCGTCTTTAACTTGGTATGGGAAAACAATATATTGACGATTGGGTAGAGGAGAATAACGATTTACATCAGTTCCACTAACTATTGGGAAGACAATCTCCTTCTCAAAAGTCCAAACAGCATCAAGAGCTTCTGATTTTAGTTTGATAGTTTGTTTTCCTTCTTCAACCAGATCCATCAAATAGACTATATCAGCACTTGTCTGCAAGCCGACAAAGATATCTGCTACATCTCCCAACTTCACATTCATCCTACTCAATCGATCAAACAGAGTAGCCCCAGGGCCAACAACAAAATTCCACTCTTTCCGAGTAGCCTTAACGGAAGAAACATTACCCTCCATCTGCGGAAGGCCTTGCTGCCAATCTATTATATCATGGGCTCTGACAAAGTGGAAGTTCTTCCGCGCTTGCTTGTCTAGAAAGAGAAGACAGGTGTAATTGGTGGCTCCTTCAAATATCTGCTGATCACCAAAGTGGATGATCTCACTCAGATGTTTCCCTTCGGCTACTAACTCTCGAAGTGCTTCTCCATATTTGGCATTGAAAAATTTGTGAGGTAGGATGAATCCGAGAAGTCCAGATCTATTCAGGAGATTCAGTCCTTTTTCCACAAAGACCACGTAGATATCGTAATTGCCCTTGCGAGCGGTATTGTAACAGCGCTTGTAGATTTCCACTTCCAGTGGAGCCCATTCCTTCATCGCCTGGATTCGAATATACGGTGGATTCCCAATCACCACATCAAATCCCCCCTTTTTCAAATCCCCCTGCTTGCTTCGCTCACTTCCCCCTTTTCTAAAGGGGGATTGAGGGGGATTCATAATCTCAGGGAACTCGGCCTCCCAGTCGAAGGCGTTGATACGGTAGATCTCTTCTTCGTCGAGCAGTGACATCTGTTTGCCCTCGTAGAAGTCGGCGCCGATCAGGGAATTACCGCACTTGATGTTGTTCCCGAGATCTGGGAGGGCACGCTCCCGGAAGAGGCTCAGTTGGGCGGAGATGGTCTCTTCGGACTCACCCTCCAGGACCTTGAGCAGCAGGGAAAGTTTCGTCACCTCGACGGCCTGGGGGTCGATGTCCACGCCGTAGATGTTGTTCAACAGAATCCGCTTCTTCTCGTCCGTGGTCAACCGCCAGTCACCACCTCGCCCTTGATAGAGTCGTGGATTGCGCCCCTTTGCCCATTTCTCGGGGCCATCCTCGACATACCCGTCCCGGTGCCAGTCGAGAAGGTACTGGAACGCACCGAGCAGGAACGATCCCGAGCCGCAGGCGGGATCGAGGATCTTCAGTCTGCTGACTGCCCCGCGCAGACCGGGCTTCTTCCCCTCCAGGAGCTTTCCCACGGTCTGCTTGACGATGTAGTCGACGATATAGGTCGGCGTGTAGTAAACGCCGCCGGCCTTCTTGACCTCGGGCTTGCCCTCGACCACGGCCCGGTGGCCTTTCGTCAGGCGGATGACCTTCCCGAGGAACTGCTCGTAGACCTGCCCCAGGATATCCGCGGGGAGGACAGAGAATTCGTAGGGGCTGTCGGGGTAGTAGAGATGTTTGAGGATATCTTTCAATACATTGTCGTCGACGATCAGGTTGGGCGTGAGCGAGTCGATGCTCTCTCCGGGACGGTCTTTTTCTTTCCTGAAGTGGAAGAGCCCGGAATTGTACCGCTGATCGGCGTGACGGAAGTGTTCGAAAAGTCGAGGGTAGACTTGTGTCCCGTTCTGAAGGGCCATTAACTGGCCGTAGCGTTCAATCCCCCGATCCTCGCAGATACGGAGAAAGATGATCCGGTCGATCGTCCGTTGAACTGCAAAGTTGGTCTCGCGCTGGGTCAATTCGGGGTTGCGCAGGGCGATGTTGCGTGCCAGAAGTTCCCGCCATCGTTCGATTTCCTGGAGAAAGGCGGTATCGACCTCTGCCGTGCCTCTGACCCTTTTCGACTCGACGTATTTATCGAATGAGCCCTTGAGGATCGCCTCGCGTGAGAAGATGCCCGCGATCTCGTCCCATCGTTCGATGTACTCCTTGAAGCTCAGGTAGAGGACCCGGGAATTAGATGCCTTATCCGTCCGTGTCGGCCTGGTTCGGCAGTCGTAGACGGCAAGCTCCTCAAAATCGGTCAGAATGCTCAACGGGAGCTTGGCGCTCCAGGCGTATCGGCGGAGTTGGAATGCCGGGTGGATATCTTCTTTGATATCGACCGATGGCTTTTTCGACTCGAGGAAGAACTTACGCTGCCCCCCGATGCGGAAACTGTAATCTGGCGCCTTGATCGCGTGTCCAACCCGGATCGCGTCCTCGTGGACCACATCTTTGTAAGCCTCGGCATAGCCCTTCACGTTGTCCACATCCCAGCCGAGCGCCTTGAACATCGGATCGATGAACTCGATCCGTACCTGGGTCTCGTTATATTTGCCCTGTTTATAGGCGTCCAGATTCTTGTCGAAACGGTCGACGAGTCGCAGAACGCTGTCAGGTGCTTTCATATTGCCTCGCTTCAAGGGTTAGTGTCCCCCTATTTTTATCTCTTCTGTGCCTTTTCGATCCTGGCCCAGGTATCACGCAGAGAGACCGTCCGGTTGAAGACGAGTTTATCAGGGGATGAATCAGTATCGACGCAGAAGTAGCCGTGCCGGAGGAACTGATACCGGTTTCCGCGCTCGGCATCGGAAAGGCCCGGTTCGACCTTGCAGGACGTCAGTACCTCCAGCGAATTCGGGTTCAAGTTTGCCTTGAAATCTGATCCTTCCTCGACATCTCCCGGGTCGGTTTCGGCAAAGAGGTGGTCGTAGAGGCGGACCTCTGCCTCAACGGCGTGCGGGGCAGACACCCAGTGAAGGGTCCCCTTGACCTTTCGTCCATCTGCCGTCCCTCCGCCCCGCGATTCAGGGTCATAGGTGCAGTGCAGCTCGACGACATCACCGGTCTTTTCGTCCCTGACCACCCGATCACAGGTGATATAGTACGCGTGTTTGAGTCGTACCTCACGTCCGGGCGACAGCCGGAAAAATTTTTTCGGCGGGTCCTCGTGAAAATCCTCCTGCTCGATGTAGATCACACGCGAGAAGGGGATCATCCTGGTACCCATAGCCGTGTCTTCCGGGTTGTTCACCGCTTCGATATCCTCTACCCGGTCCTCCGGGTAATTGTCGATCACGACCCTGAGCGGACGCAACACCGCCATCACACGTGGAGCTCGTCTGTTCAGGTCTTCCCGGACATAGTGCTCGAGTAGAGCGATATCGATGACGCTTTCGACCTTGGCCACTCCGATCCGCGCGCAAAAGTTGCGTATCGACTCCGGGGTGAAACCCCGCCTCCGCATCCCCGACACGGTCGGCATCCGCGGATCATCCCAGCCCGTAACATGTCCTCCTTCCACCAGCTCACGGAGTTTCCTCTTGCTGAGAAGAGTGTAGCTGAGGTTGAGCTGAGCAAATTCGATCTGCCGGGAGTGGTAAACGCCTAATTCATCGAGAAACCAGTCATAGAGAGGGCGATTGTTCTCGAATTCCAGGGTGCAGATAGAATGCGTGATCCGCTCGATCGAATCCGAGAGGCAATGCGCAAAATCGTACATCGGATAAATGCACCACTTGTCACCCGTCCGATGGTGTGTTTCCCTTCGAATTCGGTATATAGTCGGGTCTCGGAGGTTCATGTTCGGAGACGCCATGTCGATCTTAGCACGAAGGACACGTGATCCGTCCGGGAACTCTCCCTCACGCATCCGCTCAAACAGATCCAAGTTCTCTCCCGTCGAACGGTCGCGATACGGGCTATTCCTGCCAGGTTCCGTCAAAGTTCCCCTGTACTCCCGGATCTCCTCCGGGCTCAAATCGCAGACGTATGCCTTCCCCTTCTCTATCAATCGGACGGCGTAATCGTAGAGTTGATCATAATAGTCCGAGGCATAGTAGAGATGTTTTCCCCAGTCGAATCCAAGCCACCGGACGTCCTCAATGATCGATTCGACGTATTCGCTCTCCTCCCTGCTCGGATTCGTATCATCGAAGCGCAGGTGACAAACACCCCCCTCTATCTCATTCGCGATGCCAAAATTGAGACATATCGACTTGGCGTGACCGATGTGCAGGTATCCGTTCGGCTCGGGCGGGAACCGGGTCACGACGCGTCCGTCATACTTGTTCGTCTTCAAATCCTCCGCGATGATCGCGCGGATGAAATCGAGCGGTGGAGTCGAGTCGTTCCTCTCTCCTTTTTCGATACCATTCTTTCTATCTTTTTTCATCATCTCTTTATCCGCCTGCCTCTCAGCGTTACGTAGAAATGTAACTCTTATATGGCATTCCATGCAATATCAAGATCCGTTACTCGACGCCGAATCCTTCGTTCGATACGAACGCTCCGAAACCAGCTTCATCCGATCCCCGACTATCACGTACATCTTCCCGTTGACCCCCGCCTGTCCGATACGAACGCGCGATACTGGCAAAAGATGATAGTACAGCGAGAAAAACATGTCAATGGGGATGGGTTGGAAGGATGTTTATCGGGTCAGGAGCATCTTCCTGACGGAGTGCTCATCTCCGACCTTCAGGCGGTAGATGTAGACTCCTGATGGTACGGGATTCCCACCGTCATCCGTGCCATCCCAATGAATGGTGCAGGATCCTTTATCGAGGATACCGGAAACGAGTGCACGAACCCGTTTACCACGCAGGGAATAGATCGAGAGGTTCACTTCCACCGGGACTTTCACCGGGTCGAGTTCGAAACGGATGGTTGTGCTGGGATTAAAGGGGTTCGGATAATTCTGCCGCAGGAGGAAACCACGTGGAACCCTGGTGCCCGAGAGGTCTTCGTCATCCCCGACACCCGTCGGAAGGAACCGTTCGATGATCGCTGACATCTCGGTCGGACGAAACTCAGTCGCGGCGTACTGGACAATTCCTTCCGGGTCTATGATGTAGTCTCTCGGGAAAGGTGAGAGCCCTCCATAGATAGTGTAACCCATTGGATTTCCCATAATGACGGGGAACGTGATGCCGGTCTGCTCTATAAAATCGCGGAGGATCTGGATGCTCTCGTTGTTGATGCCGTAGACCAGTACACCTTCATCCTGGTATGTCTGCCATATCCCGTCCTCGATATCCGCTAACTGCGGAGCGCACACGGGTCACCAGGAAGCGAAGAAAGAGAGTACAACGACTCTCCCCTGGAGTTCAGAGAGTGTTACCTCCCCACCGTCGAGCACGGGTAGCGTGAAGTCAGGCGCCGGATCACCGACATTGAGATCGGGATTGTTTCCCAGGAGATCGATCTGGATCCTTGTTTCGTCCGTGTCATTCGAATAGATACGCATATGTTGGAAACCGGCTTCATCCGTAGGTGTGTATGTGAGGGAAACATGGTAATCATTTCCAGGGAGGATATCGAACGGTGGGGTGACATCGATCGTGAAATCATCTAGGCTGATCGTGATAGAATCAACCGTGAGCGTCGACAGCCCGTTACTGGAGAGAACGATCGTCGTGTCATAGCTCTCCCCGATATTCGTCCTCGGGAAATTAATATCTAAGAGGTCGACATCCAGGTCTGCGCCTGATATCTGGCCAAACCGGTAAATATACAATTGGTTCCATTCGGCAACATAGATGATATCTCCTGCGACCTCGACCCCCATCATACGACCCCCGGCGTCTTTGAAACCTGCGAGCTCCAGTGAGTTACCGGAACTGTAATTCAGGATCTCGATATCATCCCAGTCAGCCACCGCAACCAGGCTGTCGTTCACACCGATATGCGCGGCAAGCCCGCTCGTGTTGTACTCTGCCACCAGTGAAGGAGAGGTGGGATCAGAGATGTCTATCATCACGACACCCGCATCACCGAGTGTAAGAAAGGCATATCCGTTTCGAACACGGATATCCTTGGCGGATCCTTCCGTCTGGAACCGTCCTGCGACCGCGGGATTGAAGGGATCTGAAATGTCCACGATCGTCAAGCCCGAACCACCATCAGCAACATAGGCGTAATCCCCGGCAACACGTACAGCCCACGCATTGTCAAGTGCTATGCTCCCGTATGTAACTGGGGAGATTGGAACAGATACGTCAATAATCTCGATCCCGGCGGCATGAACAGCGGCGTACAGCATGGTGCCACTTTTAGTCACGTCCTCGTACGAGAAATCGCCGGTCTGGAAATCCGCGAGATGATCAATGCCATACTCTCCACTGACGCTCAGGAGGGTAAGAGGACAGTTTCTCCCGGCTCCGACTAAAAGCCCTTCCCCGAAAAAGGTGTTGTAATATCTGCCGTAAGGACACTCCGGGTCGGAATAATGAGAAACTTCTATCGGCTTCAGAGGGTCTCTTACATCGACGATGACCGTTCCCCCAAGCCCGCCTGGAATGGCGATAATCCCTCGATCGTACTCGACGTCCAGGAGTTCATTATTAGACATCCTGAGCTCGGAAAGCCTCTCTAGATTGAGCCCTGAAGCAGTCGTGGGAGCAGACAGGATTATCCCGAATATCAACAAGGATGCGACCAATCCACGGACAACCCCTGGACCAGGGATATCGATAGTGATCGGTGGTCTTAGTGTCGATTCACGCATTCTGCAGGGTACCTTCTCCAATGTAACCTCATGCCTCTTCTTAGTACATAGTCATAGCCTGATAGTATGTCAAGGCGTTTTGACAGCCGGAGTTTTCCTGAATGGAATCATGCTGAAACATGCACCCCGCGCACTGGAAAAATTTTTTTGGACAGACCCAGGAAGGCATTACACACCCTCAAGGTCATGTTTCAGTGCCTATCCAATTTCACCGCACGTTTTCATTCAAATCAGAACTAAGAATGTTTCAAACCGAATGATAAGATTTCATTGACAGCCAACCCAATCCATCATATCATCACTCTCGGGACAAAGACAACAAGGTCTCGACTTCACCCACCGTTTCCGTGAGATGGCAACTATATCATTGGCCGGGGAATCAGGGAGTTCCTTGGAATTGAGCTTTAAAGAGGGTAAAACCGCCCTATGACACTCGAGATTGGATTCCTCTTTGCGGTACTGGTCGTTATGGTCTACTCCTTTCTCACGGAGAAGATACCGATCGATCTCACGGCTTTCCTGGGCCTGGCCATTCTCATCCTCACGGGTTACCTCACTCCGGATGAGGGTTTTACCGGCTTTTCATCTACAGCCGTTATCACGATGCTCTCCATCTTCATTGTGAGCGGGTCGCTTCTCCACACCGGAATCGCCGACATGGTCGGCAGTCGCGCCCACGCTGTTCTCGGCAACCGGGAAGTCCCGCTGATCGTGACTATCATGTTGGTCGCCGGCGCATTGTCCGCGTTCATGAACAACATTGCCGCAACCGCGGTTCTCATGCCCGCGGTTGCAAGTATCGCCCGTCGGGCGGGGCTCTCACCATCGCGCCTTTTTATGCCCCTTTCGTTCGGCGCGATACTCGGTGGAACCACAACCCTGGTTGGGACGCCGCCAAACATTGTTGCTGCCGATCTTCTCATAAAGCGAGGGCTGACTCCGTTTCATCTCTTTGACTTCACGCCTCTCGGACTTATTCTCCTTGCGGCCGGCATCATATTCATGATCACTATCGGGCGACGACTCCTCCCCAGCCGTGAGATCAGTTCGATCTCCGAGACACGGGACCTTGCCGATGTTTACCAGCTTCACGATCGCCTTTTCTGTATCCGACTCCCGGCAAACTCCAATCTTGATGGAATGACCATCGGCGAGGCCCGTATCGGAACCACGCTAGGAGTCAAAATAGTAGCAATCGTCCGAAATGGAAAGCGCCAGCTGGCTCCCGCCGCTGACGCAATCCTCAGAAGTGGCGATATTCTGATGGTGACCGGCCTCTTTTCAGATCTTCAGGAGCTTATCCGCGCGGCAGGTGTCGAGATGCTGCCAACCCGAGTCGACGAGATCCGCCAGTTCGCCCGTGAGGTCAACGGCATCCGTGTAAGCCTGCCGAAAGGATCGGCACTTCTGGGGAGGAGTCTGAGGGAACTGCACTTCCGCGAGCGCTATGATGTGATAGTTGTCGGCATTATGCGCGGAGAGGAGGTCATTCGAGGTTTCCTCGGAAACGAGACCCTGCAGGAAGAAGATGAGATACTGGCGCTCGGGACACGCGCTCAAATCAATGAACTTGCCATGAATCCAGATTTCATCGTCCGGAAGGTAGGTCTCACAGCCGTCAAGCAGCTACAGGAACACCTTTTCCTGATCCGCGTCACAGAAGGGTCGCCGCTCGCGGGCACAACCATGGGTTCCAGCAGGATCGGGGAGATCGTTGGGCTCACTGTGGGAGGCATTATCCGTGAAGGAGAGATCCACCTTGCCGTTCCTCCCGACGAAGAGATCCGTGAGGGTGACCGGCTCATCATCTCAGGCGAGCCATCCAGGATTCTCAGCCTGCTGGAACTGGGCGAGATACACCTCGATCCTGAAGTCACCGAGCCAACCATTGAATCCGACGAAGTGGGTATCGTCGAGGCATCTGTCGCACCGCGCTCGTTAGTCACCGGTCGCACGATCTCCGATCTGAGGTTTCATGAACGATACGGCCTCACCGTGCTTGCCATCTGGCGCGAGGGAAAACCGATCCACGCCGATCTGGCCGGGTACGACCTTCGATTCGGAGACGCGCTCCTGCTCCAGGGACCGTGGGAAAAGATCAGGCGACTGGCGGCCGAACGTGATTTCGTCATCCTGTCTCACATAGCCCAGGCGCCGCGAAGGACAGCAAAGGCA
Source organism: uncultured Gemmatimonadota bacterium (assembly GCA_964442125.1). GTDB lineage: Bacteria > Gemmatimonadota > CAZMKB01 > CAZMKB01 > CAZNLH01 > CAYTWO01. The sequence goes on along the minus strand of CAYTWO010000016.1, from coordinate 21,004 downwards.
CCCTTTGCCATTGGCGGCCTTCTACTGATGATAGCCATGGTCGTTACCGGGTTTCAGCCCATCCACGTGGCGGCATTCACTGCCGCGTCGCTCGTGGTCCTCTCGGGCGCATTGAAAATGGAAGAAGCTTACCGTGCCATCGAGTGGAGGGCAATTTTTCTCGTCGCTGCCGTTTTGCCGGTGGGAATCGCGATGGAAAGGACAGGTGCCGCACAACTGATCTCTGGTGGTGTCGTGGAATTCGCAGGACAGGTAGGTCCCTACGCTGTACTTGGAGCTATGGTCGTCCTGTCCAGCCTGCTCAGTCAGGGACTCGACGGAGCACCGGCGGTCGTACTCCTCACTCCGGTAGCCATGCAGGTAGCGGGAGCACTGAACTTAAATCCGCACACAATTATAATGGGTGTGAGCCTTGCCGCTTCAGCCGCTTTCATGACACCCTTCAGTCACAAGGCGCTTCTCCTGGTCATGGGCGCCGGCGGGTATCGATCCACAGACTACTTTCGCGTCGGGACGCCGCTGACGATCCTCCTCATTGTCCTCCTGGTTCTCCTGGTCCCCATCTTCTTTCCCCTTTAACTCGAAACCCGGATACTACCCTGTTCGATACGGGAGGGTCGAACCAGCTGGTATAAATGTAAAGGTAGGGACACCCCTGTTATTTTGTCATTTAGAAAATATCAATATGGTACGGGTGTCCCCCTTTTCCTTTTCCGGTTTGAACCAGCTTAATCATATCGGCGATAACGATGCCGTTTGCCTCGTCCGTCAACAGGACACCCTGGGTGGAGTTTCTGTCGAAATCATAACTTCCCAGATACAGCCACTCATCGCCGGCAGTCGACTGATCGATGAGTATCCAGTCAGACTCCCCGGTGCTGTGATATACCTTGTAGTGCGCGTCCGTGGCCATCAGATGCATCATGCTATGTTCGAACTTCCATATGTAAACGTCATAGGTCCCCGGCTCAACGAGAGATGTAACCCCCCAACCAAGGCTTCCCGTCCCTGAACCGGCCCTCGTGAACCAGCCATCGTTGTTACTCGCGCTCGGGTGGGACCTGAAAAGCCAATCTCCGCCAAACATTACGAATTGCTGGTAGGAATCATCCACATACAATACCGAACCCTCGGTAGACACCCCTATACTCGATTGATACGGGATCGAATTGTACGCTGTGACAACCAGGTCTACATCCGAACCATCGCTCAACGGTTCGTCCAAATGGATAATGGCGCGTCCGGAACCGTTCGTGTAACCCGATCCCAGATAGACCGAATCGCGGGAAATCGAACAAAGCGCTCCCTCGACCCCCGGGACCACGACTTCAAACCCATTGGAACCAATGGAAATCATCGCTTCATGTTCAACGGTTATGGATGAGGGTGTATCGGTGCGGACCTCCAGGGACGGATCACCGAAGACGTGCCAGGTATCCGTCATTTCGTATCCTCCGGTTCCGTACTTATCGTTCATACTCATACAGCCGTTGAAGGAAATCCCACCAAATGTGCGCTTTATGTTGTCCCGGTACGATTCGCACAGTATCGCGTTCATCTCGTCCTGCCCCTCCATCGGCGGACTCCAGGACTGGTTGATAGAGGACATAAACGCTGCTACGGCACCCGATGGCTCTCCGTTGTGGGTAGCCCTCAACCAGGCCTCGGCAAAGCATGTCTGGTTGTCATCAAAAGCACCATTGACGCAGGCAACCGACCAGATAAACGGCAGCATGTTATCGTTGACCAGGCCGTTCACGTCGTTGTTGTCAAAATCGCTCGTCACCCACCCCGTATCCCAGCCATGTCCACAATAGTTTATGACTGTCCGACCGGCATCAACAGCATCTGAAACCATGGAGCTCGAAGGATTACCCGTGGCATCCTCTCCGCCATGGCTGCCGTCGTATAGTTCCTCGACCAATGAGTAAGTATATCCCATCAGGCCGGACCTTATATTCCTGATATGCTCCCAATCATACTCACCGTCATCCCCAACACCCTCGTTCGAACCTAAACCGACTCCATGGTGGTACCAGTCAGCACCCTCCTGGGGATATCGCTCGTACTCGATCGATCGCCTGACCATAGTGGTGACCTGAGAAAGATTCTGCGCCGAAAAACGCCCCACGAATAGATCCGGATAGTGGTCGTTTCCGGCGAGGTAGGAAAATTCGGGATCGGAAGCACCATTTTCAAACCCGAAATTCAATCGAAAGGTGGTTATCTGCTCAATATCTCCCACGAGGAGCACGTAGGTCAAACCTCTGTTGTTGTAGTAATCGGCGATGTAATCCTTGATCGAGTTCTCGTCGTTTCCGATATCAGATATCCTGACCAATTCCGTCGGAATCCCCTTCATGTTCTTCCATCCCACGAAGGCTTTCATCGGAACCCAGAAATCGTCATAGGTGATCACCAGCATGTTCCCCTGTTCCTCAACCGCTGTGTAGTCTGTCATTCCCGGTCCGAAGTTAAGAAAGTGTTTTTCGTAAATCCGCATGAACTCCGGATCGATGGTGGTCAACGGTTCCCTTCGATCGAACACATTGATCTCACCGGGTCCCGCCGGAGAAACCTCAATTGTGATATCCGTGTAGACCCGCAACTCTCTCCTGGCGGAATTGTACTGAAACGGATTGACTTTGACTACCTGACCGCGAAGATCACGCACGATGTAAGGTTCATCCAGTTCAGCTATCTTCTCGGGATACCAGGCATCCTGTTGATATACATATCCGAACTCGTAAGGCACATCGGCAGGATTTACCGTGCGAAGAAGGGTTCCTTTTGACGGTGCAACCAGGATGTTTTCATAAAGCTCGAAATCTGCAAACGTCACTCGAGCTTCCATCCTTGCGTCGTCCGGGATGACAATGCTCCGGCAGATCACCGGGAGGCCAGGCATCCCTTTTTCAGCGATGTTGGATTCGTTCCCGAGGAACAGGTGCCAGTACTCTTTCCCTTCGATCACCACTTCACTCCAGTCAAAATCATCGATCTGGTAGTCTAATCGAGTCGTCTTAGCGTCCTGGCTCGCCACAGAAATTACCAGGTTTTCACTCGCTCGATCTGTGTTGACTGGAACGGTCAAACCCGTACCACTTACAGATTGTACTACTGCCAGTCCCGCAAACAGGGCAATGAGGAAGAGTATAAAACTCTTTTCAATCCTGTACTTCTGCATATTAAGCCTCCCAGGATTATCTGGTTATGCCTTTTCACACAACTACTCAAGGCATTGCGATACACGTCGAGAACGGAGTCAAAAGGATTCGAGAGGAATCTTCCGATCTTCCCGGCCAGCAAAATATATGAACGTATTTCCTGTGAAGCAGAAGAACCGTTCAAGGCCACAGGTGGGAAAATCTTTGAAAATCCTATCAGGTTTATTGAGATAATACCATAGGAAGGGATGACTTGTCAACTAAATTTGGCCCTTCTGTCCCTTCGGTTTTTTTATAGTGATTGGAGGGAGCAAACCGAGGCACGTCAACGGTTGATCGGTTCAATCCGCATTTCACTCGATCACCTGAAAGTCAAACGACTCTTCATCGGTGATCGTGTTTGGATAGTTGCCGATGCGACCGATCAGGCTATATGTCCCGGTTTCCACGAATACCGGAACCTGGAGTTCATTGGGTATCCGCATGGAGGAGAAAGAGGGCATATAACGCGAAGCCGGGTTGGGGTAATTGAGAAGGCCTCGAGGGATGAGAATCTCGCCGGAGCCCGGTAACAGAACGGATAGCCAGTAATCACCATTCACGAGGTCCCCGGTATAATTATGAATGTAAGTCCTGAAATAGAGAGTTCCGCCCCTGGGTACCGTAGCAGGCTCATCGGGATATATAACAAAGCTTAAACCGAAATCCGGCCACCAGCAATTTCTCTCACCCCCATAAGCTCCAATGTCACTTCTCGAGCCCCTCAGACCCGGAGGCCGGCAATTGTCCTGCGTGGAAGGATCACCGGCGTCGATACAGGGAGAATCCTGCTGCAGATGAAATGCCCCGTCAAGGAACAGAGGGTCCGATTCGATAATACCTAAACCCCAGATAATATTACACCACGGTTCAACATATACGGAGTTTTGTCCGCCACTAACAAGGGAGAAGCTGACGGTAATGACGGAAGGCTCAGGGGATCCACCAACAAAGATCTCGTCCCCGAGTAAGGCGGAATTACCCCAGAGTATAGAGTTGTCGATCACCGGTGTGGAGAATTTCTTGCTCATGATCCCACCGCCTAAATCAGTGACCGAATTCCCGGTTATGGTGTTATTCGTGATCGTAGGAGAGGAAAATTCGTAGGCATATATACCCCCACCGCTTCCTGCCTGGTTGGCCGTGATGACATTGTTCGCAATCCTCGGCGCTGAGGAATAGTGGCAATCTATGCCCCCACCATAACCTGAAACGTTTTCACTGATTATATTGTGTGATATTACCGGAGAAGAACCGGAGCACCGTATCCCACCACCACCCCATTCCGCGTGGTTATTCACGATAATATTGTCCGTAATCGTTGGATTGGAATCTTCACACCAGACCCCACCGCCACCGAAATCAGCGGAATTCCAGGTGATGATGTTGTGTGAGATCATCGGAGCTGATTTCGAGCACCTGATCCCTCCCCCCCAGTAATCGGTGTGTCCTCCCGTCACCGTCAGACCGGTCAGGATACTGCTCGACGTCTCATTCGAATGAAAAAAGAAGACTCGCCCCTGGGAATTGGCGTCAACAACAGTCGATGATACGATCTCCCTGTCTTCAGGATCGGTCCCAGTTACAGTGATGGCCTTGCCCAGGAAATCGATTTCGTACTCGTCATATTTCCCGGGTGCGACCATGACGGTATCCCCCTCATCAGCGCTAACAATACCCTGCTGGATCGTAGGCATATCTCCGGGTACATGGACTATTCTGGCGTCGAGAAACCCGTTACCGATGCAGAGAAAAACAGACAAGAATACGAATAAACGTACAGACAAAAAATGCTCCAGCTCGAGTTCAATAGATAGGCTATTATATCACATGACCTCATGATTTGTCAATCCTGATTATACTCTGGAAGCAATTATAGGACGGAGATAAAACGTGGAAAATGTTTTCAAAACTCTAAAGAAGATAGATGAAAAGAGGGGTCGTTGAGAATTATTTCAACAACCCCCCTCTTTTGGTTTACTCCCCGCCAGAGGCGTCCAATCTACCTGCAAAACCGTTCGTGCCGGAATAGCTGAACCCTTTGTCATCACCGTGGTGGTTCAGTACGACCGATTTGTACTGTACGGTGTCGATCATCTTAGGCGCTGGAAAGCCTTGAACAGGAATATTCTGAAGCTTGATCGGTCCTCCGTCATACCCCTTCATCATTGAGATCTCGACCGCGGTAGAAGGTACTGAGTACTTGACATTGGTCGCTGTACGCTCAACTGACACAGGAGCTTTCCCGCTCGACAGGACCTCCGCATTTTTGTGATAACCAAAGAGAATCGGCATGAGCTGTTCAGCTGCTTTCAACTGCTCATTATTTGCACCATCGCTTATGGAATACTTCACCCAGTCACCAACGCTGAAGGTGCTGACGACAGTTATCCCATCGAGATTGACGTCCCCGTAGTGACCCTCCTTTATTTCCAGAAGCGCTGCACCATCGCAATGACCAAGCGTGGGCGGGGAGCCATAAGTACACGGGCATGATGGATTACAACTGCAACTCTCTGCGTAATCGGCCTTAACGGCCCATTCCTCGGCCCCGGATGTCACCACCATGGCAGCGACAAGACCCAGGGCAAAGACTAAACAAAAAATTTGCTTGTGCACCACAAACCTCCTTTGTTTGAGGGGGGGGGGAAAACACCTTCCAAAAAACCTCCTGCCAAGCATATTACCCGATAGTAGATAATCTTATAATCATTTCTCCACCAGATATCAAGGTGTAGAGATGAATTCCCAGCGATAAACCTTTCATGTCGTTAGCCCCAAACAGTAAAATCTGAGCCATATGCATCAGCAGCAGTCATCCTCATCGCAGCAGGAGAAGGCGTCCTGGATCGATTTTGTCGGATCGGTGACAATGAAAATGCCGTTGTAAGGAGGGTTCGAGAGTTTGACCGCGGTATCGGTACAGACCTCGACGGGCACACCCCGTGGGAACCAGTGCCCTTCTTCATCCAGGGTGCCCTTGAACGGCCCCTGATAGATCGCCGTCTGACCGATGTAGACGCATCCCTCCTTTTTTTCGAACTTATACCCCCTTACGGTGACCGAATAGAACCTGTAACCCTCCACTTCTCTCCAGAAAGTCTTCTGGAGGACCTGCACGCCGTAAAAGCCTGAACGCTCCAGGTATGCGAGGAACTCTTCCTCGGTCAGGGCTCCGCTTATGCATTCACCCCACAGACGGGGATCCTGCCTGTGATTTGGCGGGACCTCCTCTTCGGACACGATGTCCGCCACAACCATACGCCCGTGATCCTTGAGGACGCGCCAGATCTCTGAGAAGACCCGATTCTTGTCGGGCGACAGGTTGATCACACAGTTCGAAGTCACGAGGTCGGCGGTCTTGTCTTCCACCGGGATCTCCTCGAGGTAGCCCTTCCTGAACTCGACACTGTCATACCCAAGGTTCTTCGCGACAGCCGGTTGAGCCTTTCGTGCCTCCTCCAGCATTCGATCGGTCATATCGACTCCAATCGATCGACCTCCCGGTCCTACCTTCTTCGCCGCTATGAAGACATCGATACCGGCTCCGCTGCCCAGATCCAGAGTGACTTCTCCTTCCTTTATCTCGGCAGATCCGACAGGAGATCCACATCCGTAGAACCGATCAACCACTTCAGCCGGGATGTGGGATAGGTCCTCAGGTTCCGGCTGAACAGGGCAGCAGAGGTTTTTCTGGGGGGTTTCCGCTACCTCCCTATAGAAATCCCGGACTATCTTTCGCCCGTGATCCAGCTCGAATGCCAGGACACATTCGGAACTCGTCATACGAACCGGCGAAGGCTCGACATCTGCCGATGGACAGACGGCCCCATCGCTCATCCCTGTGAAGAGGACCGGTGCGTTATAACCCGATTTCCCATTCGACACCAGATCGCGTCGCTCCTCCGACAACTCCCTGAAGGCATCGGCAATCATCACCTTGTGGAGATCACAATATGGATCATGGGCTTCGATAGACCCCCCGTAAAAGTAAGCGTGTTCGATGTCTCCTCCACCGCATATAAACCGGAAGGGGCATTCCCCGCAGATCTCTTTGTCCACGACAGTGGCTCTCCTGAAGGTCCTTGTCACCTCGCTTTTTTTCCATATTTCCTCGAGGGATTTTTCCCGCACATTGCCGCAGAGTAGCTCCTCGACATCGGCCATTGCAGCCGATGGATAGATATTGCCATCCGAGTAGACACATAGGCTTGAGATACCGGCCTTCGAGAGGTCCCACCTGGTCCCGGCACCTGAATGAAGCCTTGCCCTGATGGCCTCTCCGTTATCGACCATGACGCCGACAGATCGTCCAACCTGGCGCGCCTCTCTCACCACGGAGATGACCTCTTCCACCGAGGGTGTATGGTCGAATCCTTCCTCGATCGCACGTCCCCGCTTGTGAAGCCATAGGAGGTGATGTGTCATGCAACCCAGTTTCCCGATGAGGGTCGTTACTGCCGGCACATCGTCGACGTTCTCTCTTGTGATGACCGTCGTAATTGCAATGTCGATTCTCGAATCCACCGCTGCAGTAATTCCCCTGATGATTTTATCATAGCTCCCTGCGCCGCGTATCGAATCATTGACATCTGCCGTGGATCCATCGAGACTGATCTGCAGTCGAACCCTGCTGATATCACGATTTTTCAGTTCCTCGAGAAGACGGCCGGTCAGCAGGATCCCGTTGGTCAGGATTACAAGCTCCGCCTCCGGGTCCGCGAGAACATGGTCGATGATCGCAAAGATATCCTTCCGTAGAAACGGCTCACCACCTGTAAAGAAAAAGTGCTTCGCCCCAAGTGAACGTGCCTGATCGATGACATCTAACAGAAGGGGTGCCGGAAGACCGACATCTCCATCTGGTCCCGAAGAAACCAGACAGTGCTTACATGCAAGATTACACGAGTTGTTTGTATGAATCCAGAGCTCAGAAAGCGGCTCGGTCTGGAGATACTCTTCCCTGCCCGTGTAATGTGTATCTTCGACAGGCTCCTTCACCAGGTACTTCTGCCGAATCGCATCACGGGTAACCGTCTCTACGTGCTGCCAGGCCTTAGCCATCTCGAATCCGGTATCAGCGACATACGCTCGAACGACATCATTGAAGGTTCTCTCTCCATCGAACAACCGGAGGATCTTCTTCCCCGCTTCATCGGTCGCGACCCAATTCGGGCCCCGCGAATCGAGAAGTACCGTCGTCCCGTCGAGCTCCATCGTCTCCAGCTCCGGAGGAGGCCAGAAGACCATCTCAGATGTGAGCATCACATTTCTCCTTTCAATATTCTCAGACTTATCGTCCATTCAGGCTCCAGTCGTAATCGAGATGTTTGACTTTCAATTCGTCACGATGCAAGAGGATAAAATCTCTCGTATCGCCGGAGACATAAGGGAGAACAAAATCGACAACGGAACCCGCTGCCTCCTCGAAGTCCTCCCCGAACCAGCGGAAGATTGCGGAGAGATAAATGGTGTAATTAATCCCCCAGATCACACCCTCTTCCTCCGAAACCAACAGGCCCTTGTCAGAATTGACCAGAAAACTCCGGGTGGCGTCTTCCAGCTGCTCGTCCAGTCGTCCAGCATCATACGCCTCATTCCTGAGATCCGGGCATGAATGAGAGGCACATACAATAGCAAAATGAATCCTCGGTTCATTCATCTTACGCAAGATCTTGTGCTCGATATCATCGAGACTGTACAACTTTCCGTTGACACCCCACAGCCTCGCTTTCCAGCGCTTACCGGACGGAATATCCTTGATACTCTCGATTCCCGGATAATGGTTCAGGATGAGCTTGAGTGTATATGCGTTGTATGCATTGATCCAGAAAGCGAGGCGACCGTTTCGATCCAGGGCCGATGGGTCCGTACTCTCTAACACCGAGAGATAACTGTCCAATGATCCCTCTCTCGCCTTCAGCTCACGGTAATCGACCACTCCTTCACTGACGTGATCCTTTAAAATCGCATCGAACTCTTCATGAATAGACGCTGTGGCCTCTATCCCCTCTGTTCCGATCAACGATGAGGAGAAGAGAATGAGGCACAAACCAGCCAGGGAGTATATTGTCAGCCTTGATATCATTGCGTTTTCCTCAATTTCACGGTTCTAAACCGGTATTTTTTCTCGGCTCCTCTTTCACTATTCACCGCTCCCTTCCTTTCAGGAGCATACCATTTTACCAGATGTCTTGGTGAGCCACCCATAAAATAGACCAGGGTTACTAACCAGTTCCTGATCGTCGTGTACAAAAAACCTTCCCGCTCCCACCTCCTCGACGAGATCCCGATCGGGGTCGATAGAATAGCTACTTCCCCGTACCCGCGAAGTCTCCTTATGAATTCGACATCCTCGAGGAAGGGAATCTCCTTGAAACCCCCCATTGCCTCGAATACCGATCGTCTCACAAAGAAGGCCTGATCGCCGTAAGGAAGCTTCAGTATGCGTGACCGGAGCCTCACCCCCAGGTCGAGGAGTGATGCGTACCAATGTCTCTGCTGGAGGCGAAAACTGAATGCTCCACCCACCGTGGCATCATTGTTCATGGCTCCCTCTATCGCCACCAGGGAGTCCGGATGAATGATCCCGTCGGCATGGACAAACCAGAGGATATCTCCTCGACACTCCAACGCGCCTCTATTCATCTGAATCCCTCTCCCGCGCGGCGAGGAGACCCAGACCGCACCATAATTACCACACACTTTTCTTGCCTCGGTGCTCTCTCCACCATCTACAACCACCACTTCCAGCCCCTCGGAAATGTCTTTAATCTGCCGCAGAAGAGATTCCAGGGCGCCGGTATCGTTGAATACGGGCACGATTACACCGATATTGCAAACCTTCTTTCCCACTAACCTTCCCCCTTCAGTGACCGGAGGAGTTCGACAATTTTTTCCTCTATCTGGTCACGGATTCGGACAACATCCGTCAACGATCTCCCTGCCGGGTCATTCAGGTCCCAGTTCAATCGCCTTCCCGCCCGGACAGATGGGCAGGTATCACCACATCCCATGGTGACGACCAGGTCGAAGGAATGGCGGGACAACTCGCCAATCTCCACCGGTTTCCTCCCCTCGAGATCGATACCCTTCAGCTTCATGGCTTCCACGACCTCCGGGTGGATCGTATCGGCAGGTTGTGAACCGGCACTGAAGACCGTAATAAGGCCCTTTCCGTGTTCTTCCAAGAACGCATGGGCCATCTGGCTGCGACCCGCGTTCTGTCGACATACAAACAGGACCTTCGTCATTCAGATCTCCTCTACCTCCTCAACTTGAACCAGAAAGAGAAAAGCTTGCTGACGAAAGGGCTCATTCGAGACCTGAAATAGGCATCACCGACCTTTTTAATCGCTTCTCCCTGTGTAGGATACGGATGAATGGTCCCTGATATCGTCTTTAAACCGAGCCCTCCGACCATCGCCAGGGTGATCTCCGAAATCAAATCACCTGCGTGCGATGCTACCACCGTAGCGCCAAGGATCTTATCCGTTCCCTTCCTTGCATAGATCTTGACGTATCCCTCTTCTTCTCCATCCAGTATTGCCCTGTCTACCTCGTTCAGCTCCTGGACATAGGTATCGACCTGGATATTATCCCTGATGATCTCCGCCGCGGACAATCCCACGTGGGCTATCTCGGGTTCGGTATATGTCGACCAGGGGATAGTGAGAGTGCTGACCTTTGCTCGACCACCGAACAGGGCGTTACGGATAACGATCCTCGCCATGGCATCTGCGGTGTGAGTGAATTTGTATCGGCTGCAGATATCACCTGCCGCGTATATTCCGGGATTAGTCGTCTGAAGCCTGTCGTTCACCCTGATTCCCTTCCTTTTATCAAAGGCTACGCCAGCCAGCTCCAGGTCCAGATTCTCGACATTTGGCGCCCGTCCGATACCTATGAGGATGGAATCAACTCCAACCACCTTCTTCTCTCCGTTCACAATAAAATGGACCGACTTTACACCATCACGAAGCAGAACCTCCGCTATCTCGGCGTTCAACCGAAGATCGATGCCATCAGACAGAAAGACTTTTTTGAGCCGTTCACCGGCTTCGATCTCTTCCCTTGGAAGGATATGACCTGTTTTTTCCAGGAGGACGACCTTTGATCCGAACCGCTGAAAGGCCTGTGCCATCTCACACCCGATCGGTCCCGCTCCGATAACGGCCAGCCGTGGAGGCAACTCTGTCAGGGAAAAGAGAGTTTCGTTCGTCAGATATCCCACATCCTCGAGACCGGGAATTGCAGGGGCTTTCGCCCTGGCTCCCGCAGCAATAACGGCCCTGTTGAAATTCAGCACCTTCCCGTCGACCTCGATGGTATCCCTTCCCGTAAATTTCCCCTCTCCGATATAGACATCGACGCCATGTTTTTCAAGTCGGACGGCGGAATCATTCCCGCTTATCGATGCCCGAAGCCTTCGCATCCTCTCCATAACCCCAGGGAAATCCACCGTAGTCCCACCGGGGACTCGAACGCCGTAATCTCCAGCCCGAATAACTTCGGAATAAGCCCGGGAAGCCCGGATCAGTGATTTCGAGGGGACGCATCCGTAATTCAGGCAATCCCCTCCAAGGAGGTGTTTTTCCACAATAGCGACCCGGGCTCCCAGGCCTGCTGCTCCAAGGGCTGTTACAAGACCGGCAGTTCCCGCTCCGATTACCACAAGGTTATACCTTCCGGTCGGTTCAGGATTGACCCAGTCCTCTGGATGAACATTGGCGATCAGCGATTCGTTGTGTTTATCGCGTGGATGGATATCAACCGGTTCAGGCATGCGATCCTTCCCTTCCAACATAGCCGGCAGGGCTTGTCTCTTTGACGATCACATCGTTCAAGGCTCGTTTGGCGATACGGGTAATGACAACAGCAACTGCAACCGTGGCGACCAACCCGAGCCAAAAAATAACCGATTTCGTGCTGGTCTGTGCTCCTCCACCGGCTGCCAGCTCGGTCAGGTTCTTTACGATCGATCCCAAATAGACGTACATAAGGGTTCCAGGGATCATCCCGATCCAGGAAGCCAGGATATAATCTCGCAGTTTGACGGCTGTTATGCCATAAAAATAATTGAGAAGAGTAAAGGGAAAAAGCGGCGAGAGCCGGGTCAATAGGACAATATATAACCCTCGCTGGCCGACGGCTTCATCAACAGCCTTAAACTTTGGCTTTTCACTTACTTTCTCGCTTATCCAATCCCTTGCCACGGTTCGTCCGATCAAAAACGCGACCGTCGCGCCGACGACGCTGCCTATAGAGACTACTACAAAACCCTCCCCCAGACCAAACAGAAATCCCGCTCCCAGGGTAATCAGTGAGCCAGGGATCAGGAGGACGCAGGCCAATATGTACACGATAACAAGAATAACCGGCGCTGCGGCCCCAAGGGTCTGGATCCATGCGAGGAGATCTGCAATCCAGACGCCTATCGGGAGTTGTGTGAAAGCAATGAACAGGGCGATTATTCCGGAAACTCCGAACAACAACCGGTATCGAAATGATGATTTCACTCTTCACCTCCATTTTTATTATAGGAACTCGTCTTTGTATTCACGCGGGAAGACCCGATCGGTTCCACTCCGTAAGGTGCAGTAGAAGAAAGGATCTCTCCGATTAAGCCCCCTAATACATTCCTGTGTTTATGCGATGATCGGATCAGGTCTTCACGCGCCATGGCCAGGTCTTCCACCCTGTCCACGTCGTACCATGAAGAAGGTGTCTCTACGTCTATCCCCTCGTGTTTGTACTTTTCGAGTAATCCCGAGAAAACAGCCTCCGTGCCCCATGGGATATCCCTCATCGGGAGGAGTGCGATCCTGGATCCGATGGCGTAGACCCCTCCATCCGAGCATGGGCCGAAGACAACATCCACTCGCGAGAGAAAATCGTCCACATCCTCAATATACCTGATCGGGAGGGATGGAGCGTCAGAACCTAACAGGATCACCTTTTCGTAGCCCTGACACCGCAGCTTCAGATCGGTATGTTCCATCCGCAGACCAAGGTTTCCGTATATCTGGGGGAGGATATGGTCGTGTTCCAGGAAGTAACTCTTTGCCCAGTCTGCGTCTTTTGCGTCTGAGGGACAGATCGCTATATCAAAGCGTCGACTCAAGATGCTCAGGTCATGACGAAGGCTCTCGAGACAGCCCGAGTAGAAGAGCCTGGCTCCTGTGGAACCGATTCCCCTGGCAAGGCGTGTCTTTACCCGTTTTGTCCCGGGATGACGACAGTAAATCGCCAGGACGGTTCTGTCTTTCACTTCATCTCCATTATTCATTGTAATTATCCGTGATCTTACGGTCTATTATTTGTTTCCTGTCCTTTTAGTCGTAATCTCGAGGTGATCCTTACAAAAAGCGAAGCAAATGAATGGATATGTTGTATATGGAATAAAACCCAGTGAAGGTCAATAGCTTCCGGGTAAAGGACGGATTGGCGGAGCGGCTATTTTCTGTCCATGCCCTCTTTAATCCGCTTTCTCGCGTCTGATGACAATGTAATGGTCGATGACTCCGAACTTACCCCGGTCTCCTCGTCCGCCAATTCCAGAACTTCTCGTATAAACCGGATCTGGCGAATGTACCTTCGGCAGAAACGGCACATCATCAGGTGGAGTTTCATTGATATTCTCCTCCCAAAAGGAAGGGAGTGGTCCATTGATTCCGAGGCAAGTCTTGATGTATCGCGACAATTCAACATTGATTATCTTGTCCCTTTAAACCAGTTCAACTCCAGGCATCGTCTCAAACCGCTGCGGGCGCGGTGTAGCATTACCCAGAGGTTAGTCGTCGAAATTCCCAATACCTTACAGATCTCACCGCTTCCCGTTTCATCGAGCTCTCTCAATGTGAAGGCCTGCCTGATGTTAGGGGAAAGACCATCGAGACACTCATGGAATACGTCCCAGAACTCTTTGTTCTCCAGGATATCCTCGGGAGAACCTTTCCATTTTTGTGGCATAACTTTCCAGCGACCCTTATCGTTGAAAAAGTCACCGCCATCTCCCTCCGGGAGATCGGCCGAATCGATTTCGGGGATTTCCCGTGAAGTCCTGCGAAAGTGATCGGCAATTTTGTGTTTGAGAATCCCTATCAGCCAGGTCCTCTCGGAGGATTTTCCCGAAAACCTATCCCTGGCTTCAAAAGCCGCGCAGAGGGTGTCCTGCACCAGATCCTCTGCGAGCCCGGGATCGCTGACTCTCAGCAGGGCAAACCTGTAGAGGGCATCACCATACTTCTCAACCCATTTTTCAGGATCTATCGTCATCGGTTTGCAACCCCTGTCACAGAATCCACGATGAGCTTTCCACTTGACAATCTTTGAACAATATGTAATAATAAAGCCGAACGACAAAGAATACAAACCCAAAAATCAATAAGGAGATATATCTCGATGAGAATTCTACTTTGCCTTTCACTCTTTTTGACGTACTCTGCATCTATGGTCGCACAGGAAGGAGCAGAACACCACCACTCTCCCTGGACACGAACCGTTGAGATCAACTCTACCTTCAAAATTGGAGACATTCCCGAAAACTCCGACAAAATCGATATCTGGATCCCATACCCCATGGAAACACCCTATCAGGAGATAAAGGATGTTAAAATCGATTTTCCCTATCCGTATGACCTGAACAGAGACAAGAAATATGGTAACAGGATGATATACCTGACCGTACCTGATCCACCAGCAGCATTAGAACTAACGATGCACTATACAATCAAAAGGTCTGAAAACCACGGAGGCGTCGCCGGGACAGAGAAGGCTGGTGATTTAGAGTGGGCCCTCGAGCCAGCCAGGTTGATCCCTATTTCCCCCGTTATTGAAGACATAGCACGGGCGAACACCAACCCGGGTGACAGCAACAAAAAGCAGGCTCAGTCCCTTTACGACCACACTATCTCCTACATGAGCTATGACAAGACAGGAGAGGGTTGGGGTAATGGCGACTGGCAGTACGCTTGCGACTTCCGCAAGGGAAACTGTACGGACTACCATTCCTACTTTATAGGGCTCTGCCGAAACATAGGCATCCCCGCCTACTTCGAGATCGGTTATTCCATTCCGGCAGAGAAGACAGGAGGAAAAATTCCGGGTTATCACTGCTGGGCGTACTTCTGGGACAAAGAGCACTGGGCTCCCGTTGACATCTCGGAGGGAGACAAACATAAGGAGAGACTCAGTTATTACTTTGGTCACCACGATCCTAACAGGATTTCCCTGTCACGCGGTCGGGATATAATACTGAACCCCCCTCAGCAGGACGGTCCACTCAACTACTTCGTTTTCCCTTACGCGGAAGTGGACGGTAAGAAGCACGACAGGATTGACCTGACCCTTACGTTCGAGCAAATCGCCGACCTCTGATAATGATCGACATCACCTTGAGACCTGGAGAGTTCACCCTCTCCGTTGGTATCGACAAGGTCGATGTGCTTACATACGACTGTTCCGGCCGACCTCTTACCGTTTTCCTCGATGAAAAAACATATAAGCGAGGACTCGACAACCGAATCCTCATGGTCTGGCGTGAGAAAAAAAACGGGAGTAAGGTAAGATCCCGCAGGTTCCTCGCGGCGTCCGAGGCAAGAAAGCTCCTGCAACGAATCCATAAAACCATGACCTCCGTGAACCGGAAATTCTCTTCGGGAGAGGTCGAAGTAGTCCAACCTGCCAGCGGCAAAGTCTACCCCCTGGAAAAACTCCAGGATTGGCTGGATCGGATCGTTACCCTCCAACCCTCTTCGCTCGAAAAAGACAGGGAGAGATTCTCCTCCGTCTATAGACCAGTAGGTATCCTTCCTCCGGACCAATACCTTTCGATCGTCCTCCAGGGTACGGAGGGGTGTTCCTACAACCAGTGCACCTTCTGCAATTTTTACCGGAAAATTGATTTTCGAATCAAATCGCCGGAAGAATTCGGTCAACACATCGGTGAGGTCAAGGAATTTCTGGGGTGCGCGATAGGTCTCAGGAAAGCAATCTTCTTCGCAGATGCCAACGCCATGGTCATTCCCCGAGAGAAACTCATTCCGATGATGGAGATGATCGCGAAAGAATTCCCGATCATCCCCGATGGGAGCGAGAGATCAAGGCTCTGTTCAGAGAGGATGCCAGCTCACACATATCAGGGGATCAATTCCTTTATCGATTCGTTCAGTGGTCCTACGAAGGATGTCCGGGGCTTTGTCGAGCTTAGAGAACTTTCTCTCCGGAGATTATACCTGGGACTCGAAAGTGGAAACGACAACCTGCTTCGTTTCCTCGAAAAACCCGGAACTGCGAGGGATGCCCTGACTCTGGTGAGACGGATCAAGAAGGCAGGGATCAGCATCGGCGTGATCGTCATGGCTGGTATTGGAGGAGACAAATTTGCCAGGCATCACCTCGAAGATACGGTCGCTGTCTTAAAAGCGATGGAACTCGGTAAGGAGGACATTCTCTACATCTCGGATTTCCTCGCTCACCCTGATTCGGAATACATCGAGCGCAGCGCAGCGGATGGCATAAAGCCCCTTGCCGACGAAGAGATTACCGCCCAGCGAGTGGCCATAACGAACTCGCTTCTCCCGGAAGCCAGGAAAAATGGTTTCAAGATCGCCCCCTACAACATCCAGGATTTTATCTATTAAACAGCCCCACAGTTACCTTATTATACAGCCTGATTGAGGTTGCCGGATTCCCATCCGGTCCAGGTGTGGATTGTTTCCTCCTTTTTTCTGTTTTCAGCTCATCGCACGGAGTCTGTCGATCCGCTCCTCTATCGGTGGATGAGTGCTGAAGACACTCTTCCCCGCCCTCTGCTTTCCCTTCAGCGGATTCGCGATGTAGAGGTGTTGGGTGGCTCTGTTCGCTGCCTCGAGGACCTCCTGATCCCGCGAAATCACCTCGAGCGCCGAGGCGAGTCCCTCCGGGTAACGCGTCAGTTCCGCAGCAGACGCGTCCGCCAGATACTCCCTCTGCCTGGAAATCGCCAACTGCAGTAACTTCGAAAAGAGGGGCGCTATAATCGCCAGGACCAGGGCTATGACTACGATGATCGCCCCGGATCCTCCTCCTTTCCTGTTACTGCTCCTCCTTCGACCCCCTCCCCAGAAGGTGAATCTCAGGAAAAAATCACAGATGAGCGCGATGAGACCGACCTGAATGGCGATGATGGTGGCGAAAAGGACGTCGTAGTTCCTGATGTGGGAAAGCTCGTGGGCGATGACTCCCTGAAGCTGATCCCTGCCTAACTTGTCGAGAAGCCCTCTTGTCACCGTGACCGCCGCGTGCTGGGGATCTCTTCCGGAAGCAAAGGCGTTCGTAGCCGTGTCTTCTATGATATAGATACGGGGCATGGCGAGTCCCGCGGCAATTGTTATCTCCTCCACAACGTTGAATAGGACCGGATGGTCTTTCTTCTCAATCTGTTTCGCCCTGCTGATCGCGAGTACCATCGAACTTCCGGAGTAGTAGCTGATCAGGCCGAAGACCACCCCGACCACGGCAGCCACGGCAACCCCGGGAACACCAGAGCCCGGACCTCCCATGGCTTCTCCAAATATGTATCCTAGTATCACCATGATAGAGATCACGGCAATGGAGAGTAGAATCGAATTCCTCTTGTTTTGTGCTATCTGTTCAAACATGATCTTAATTCGTGAAACTGACCTTGGGCGGCTCCTTCTCCGCCGATCCCTCCTCCAGCTCGAAGAACTCACCCGCGCTGAAGCTGAAAAGGTTCGCTACGAGGTTCGATGGGAATATTTCGATCTTGGTGTTGTAACGCATAACCGAATCATTGAAATGCTGCCTCGCGAAAGATATCTTGTTCTCGGTAGACGTGAGCTCTTCCTGGAGCGCGAGCATGTTCTGGTTGGCTTTGAGGTCAGGGTAGTTTTCCGAGACCGCGAAGAGTGATCTCAGTGTCTTGGAGAGGAAATTCTCCGCCTCGGCCTGGTTTTTTACCCCACTCACATCGATCGCCTGCTGCCTCGCCTTCGTTACATTTTCCAATACCTCTTTCTCGTGTTTCATATATCCCTTACACGTCTCGACCAGATTGGGGATGAGGTCATAGCGTCTCTTCAACTGTACATCGATTTGCGCCCATGCGTTCTCCATCCTCTTCTTGAGACGTATCAGAGAGTTGTATATACCAACGGCGAAAAGAAGAATGACAACGATTACGACGAGTAGTATCAGCTCCATATGAAACCTCTCTTCTTCTTTAGGGGATTTGTGGAGTGAGAAATTGAAAATCAGCCATTTTCCCTCAAGGGATGGTATTATGGAAGTCGGGGTATTGTCAAGATTAATCATGGACGCATCATTATATTCCTTGAATTCAAGACCTCTTTCAGGTAAAATAAACTGGACCGGATTAGTAAGGAAGAAAATGGTCCTCTTTTAGTTTTACCAACCATGCAGTCCGTTCATAGGAGACCGATATGAAAGACGCCTGGCTATTTCAGATCAATATCTCTGATGGTGGAGTCCCTAAGTACCCGGTTCACAGTGCTGAAGTGAATCATCTGGGGGTCATAGGTGATCACCAGCACAATCAGAAAAACCACGGTGGTCCGGATCGAGCGCTCTGCTTGTATTCCCTGGACCATATTATGTCTCTTCAGTCCGAAGGACACCCGATCTTTCCCGGTTCGATCGGCGAGAACCTCACCCTTGCCGGACTCGACTGGGACGAACTCGTTCCCGGTACACGTCTTCAGATCGGCTCGGAAGTGGTCATAGAAATTGCCAGCTACACCTCCCCGTGTGCTAAGATCGGGGAGTCGTTTTCAGAAGGTCAATTCATCCTGACCTCCCAGGACCATCATCCCGGACGGTCTCGCCTCTACACGCGTGTCCTTACAGCCGGGAACATTCAGATCGGAGATACGGTCACCCGACTTTGAGATCGCCTTAATAACTGTCAGCCCTTTTACAAGTCATTGCATCAGCCTTCTCCAGGCGACAGCAGAGTGGTTAAAATCACTGGGATACATGCGGTGAACGATGGATAACAATCAATCATCCTGGCAGACCAAACCGACCGATCGATTCGTCCTGAGGTGGATAAAGGTCCATCTCTCGGCCCGGATAACACCCGGTCTCCTCTCGATAAGATGGCTCCGCCCCTGGATGATCACCACATCTTCTTCCACGCTGGGCACCATCGCCGGTATCGTCTTTGCGCTCGGCAGTGGGTGGTCCGCTGCATGTATAGCCGCGATCGCTCAGGTCCTCGATGGAGTGGACGGGCAATTCTCGCGCTTGACAAAACGCCAGAGCACTGCCGGTGCCCTCTTGGATTCCGTCATGGACCGCTATGCCGATGGAGCGATGGTGATCGGGATCACAATCTATCTCGTTCGTCTCTCGACCGCTCTTCCCGCCTGGCTGATCCTTGTCATCGGCTCTCTGGCTCTCATTGGAGGCAACCTTATCAGTTACTCCAGCTCTCGGGCGGAAAACCTCGAGATCGATACGGGGAGACCCACGCTGGTCAGCAAGGGGACCCGGATGGCCGTTATGATCTTATCCGGATGGGGGACTATTTTCTGGCCTGATTTACCGTTCCTCGCACTCTGTTACCTGGCGTTACACGCAAACGTCGTCGTTGCACGCCGCATGGTCAACGCCCATCGGGATTCCCGTTCCGGGTGATGATCACCTCTTTTTCTCGGTGAGTATGAGAACTGTTTACTGTCCCTCAGTTTCGTGGAGTTTTCCTATTTTCCCCTTGCCTGAAGCTAAAAACGGAGTTATTGAATATATGACGTGCCGAAGACAGACGCTTCGCTCAATCCGGTTTTATAACCGCAATCTCTGAGACATTCGACACAAAAAGGACTTCATCCCGATCGGGCAGGTAAGATGATAGAAACAGGTGTTATCCATGGACGCTTCCAGCTCCTCCACAACGATCACATGAAATATCTTATTGCGGGAAAAGAGCGATGCAACCACCTGGTCGTCGGCATCACCAATCCAGACACGACACTGACAAGACCTGACCCGGTGGCTCCGGACCGCAGCGATCCCATCTCCAATCCACTGACATATTTCGAGAGGCAGCGTCTCGTACACGATGCCTTGTGTGAGGCCGAAATGGAATCTGGTGACTTCACCATCGTCCCTTTTCCGGTCAACTTCCCCGCACTTTACGGTAATTACGTGCCGATGAACGCTACATTCTACCTTACAATTTATGACGGCTGGGGACGTCGAAAACTGGAGATGTTCCAGGAACTCGGACTGAAAACCGAGGTCCTCTGGGAGCGGTCTCTCGAGGAGAAAGGTCTGAGTGCCACGGATATCCGTCTCCTCATGGCTCAAGATCAGCCATGGGAACACCTGGTGCCTCCGAGTAACATAGCCCTCCTGAAACGATGGGATATCCCGAAACGGCTGAGAAAGTTGTACTCGTCAAAGCAGGGTGGAACCACTCCCGACAAAAGTTGACCACGATCACCCGGCAAGGAGAGAGCCGGCTGGTATTTTCTCTTGTATTCCTTTGCTCACCGAATTAAAATGTGAACATCACCCTCATGGAAGAATCCTGGCAGATTATCGTAAACCATCCGAAAGGGGGGCAAAATGGCCGAAAGCGTCTACAAGGTGATCGAGCTGGTCGGAACCAGCCCTGATTCATGGGAGAAGGCCGCGAAAGCCGCGGTTGACCTGGCATCAAAGAACCTTCGCGATCTGCGCATCGCAGAAATATCTGAACTCGATATGCAGATCGAGGACGGTCAGGTAAGAACTTACCGGGCTAAGGTGAAGGTATCCTTCAAATACCAGGG
>CAYTWO010000015.1:1463-32533 GCA_964442125.1 uncultured Gemmatimonadota bacterium | reverse complement strand
TCGGGCGCTTCGACGGTCTCGGTGCGTCACCGTATTTATGAGCAGGACCACTAAGACTAAGGAATTTTTCACATTTCAAGGGGAATAATCCCCTATTTTATCTAAGATAAGGAGACTTGTTCGGTTTTTGATGCAAGATGTGGGTAGGCTTCCAAAGCCTTGTGGTCTGCAAGGCGTTACGGGATCCTGGTACCTGGTGACAGGATCGAGCTTATTGAATGGCATAGACCTTGCTATTTCGTATTATGGTGTAATCTGTAACAATCGCTTTAGAACAATAGAGAAAGTGTAAAGTAGGTGCGAACCTGTTCAAAAAAGAAAATACTCGTAGTGGATGATGAAAATTTGATCCGCTGGTCTTTGTGCATGACACTTCAGGGAGAGGACTATGAGGTTTACCTCGCGGAAAGTGCCGAGTCTGCGATGGATCTCACGAGTGAAACGAACTTCGACCTCATAATCACCGATTACCGCCTCGAAAAAGAAGACGGTCTCACTTTTACAGAAAAAATAAAGTGCAATTCTCCGGATACGATAGTATTCATATTGACCGCTTACGGAACCGAAGAATTGAGGTCGAAAGCTCAAGAACTTGGAGTAGAGGCATTTATCGATAAACCCTTCGATATGTCCTTTCTTACCGATGAGGTCAATAAGCATCTGGCTGTCTCCGGGTCACACTGAAGTTCCTCGTCTTGGATACGCCCAACAATTCCGAATACACCCACCGTCTATTGACAATCCGTTTGAAATTGTGGTACAATTAAAGCACTATCGAAAAAACACCTTCTTGTTTTATAGGGAGTATCAGGTAATGAAAAAAACGCACTCTGCTATTTTCTGTATGTTTTTTGGTGGATTGTTTTTCCATTCTACTTTCCTGGAAGCCGCGACACCTCACCTTTTCTGGCCTGTGCGACTGCAGTATGAAGTCGGTAAAGGACCGAAATTGATTGTAGTCGATGATTTCAATGAGGATGGAAACCCGGACCTGGCCGTAGCGAACAGGGTTACGGATAATATTACGGTTTTAATCGGAGATGGGAACCTTAGCTTCAATCACGGAGGTAACTTTCCAACCGGGGATCGCCCCGAATTTCTTGCTTCGGGTGATTTCAACGAGGATGATCACGTCGACCTCGTAACTGCCAACAAACATAGTGACGACGTTGTGATACATATTGGTGACGGAACGGGAGTTTTTTCCAATATAGGGAGCTGGTCAGTTGGCGAGGGTCCATATGGTGTGGCAGTAGGAGATTTCGACAAAGATGGGAATCAGGACCTGGTCACCGCCAACAGGTTCAGCAATGATATTACAGTATTGCTGGGTGATGGGACGGGTTCTTTCACCCAGGATGCAACCTGGTCCGTCGGTAACCAGCCTCGATGGGTCTCGATTGGTGATTTCAACGAAGACGGTGATGAGGATCTTGTCGTGACGAACTTCGAGGATCACAATATCACGATTCTCTTTGGGGGTCCGGAAGCCACCTTCAATGTAAGTTACAACCTTGGGGTTGGAACCCGGCCGTATGCGGTTATTATAGAAGATCTGAACGGAGATTATCATCAGGATCTGGTAGTTGCTAATCCATATAGTGACGACTTCACGATTTACATGGGAAAAGGAAGCGGTCTTTTCTCCGAACCAGAGTTCATCACATCGGGAGATGGTCCATATATTGCCGTTCCCGGGGATTTCAACAAAGATGGGAAGATGGATATAGCCACCGCGAACCACTGGAGTCACACTGTCGGGATCCATTATGGCACCGGATCCGGTTCTTATGACTCCCCTGTGTTTCACAAAGCCGGAAATGGTCCTTATTCCCTTGTTATAAGAGACCTGAACGGAGATGGTCATGAAGAATTTATCGTTGGAAATGTGAATACGGAAACAGTCTCTGTACTTGTCGGAGATGGTGGGGGTAATATCCTGAACCCTCCTGTAGGTACAGGTATAGGTAGGCCCACTCAAGTCATTCAGGAGGATATTAATGAAGATGGTCATGACGACCTGGTCGTTGTGGGTAATGAAGACGGTGTCATAGCTCTTCTCCTGGGAGATGGTACTTCGGAATTTGGAGTCCCATCTTCTGTGCGTATTGGAGATGGTCCCGTTCGAGCGGTTGTTGATCACATAAATAATGACTTCTGGCTGGATCTGGCCGTTGTGTGTCAGAATAGTGGAGAGGTGGTACTTCTCTTTGGCGACAGTCTCAGTATATTTTCAGATTCGAGTCACATTGCCATAGGAGAGGTTCCCTCTTTGATTGGAACCGGTGATTTCAACAGGGATGGCAACAAGGATCTTGTCGTGGCTCTCCTGGGAACCGAGGATTTAGTCGTTTTATCTGGAGATGGATCGGGAGGATTTGAAGTCACCGATACCGTGGATGTTGGCGGTTTGCCGACGTCCATTTTTATTGACGATTTCGATGTCGACACAATTCTGGATATTGCCTTGACCGAATCCACTGACAGCTCACTTGTCATTTTTAGGGGAGAAGGAGACGGTTCTTTCACAGAAATCGCAAAGTACAGTGCCGGAGCGTTCCCGGTCAATGTGCGGGGTAGTGATCTCAACGGGGATGATTTGACGGATCTCGTAACTGTAAGCTCCGGAGAGAATTTCGTCATGGTTTTCATGAATAACGGGGCAGATTTTGATCCTGGAGATCCAATTCAGGTAAGAGGAGGACCACGGTCTCTGACGTTTGGAGATTTCGATCACGACGGTTTACTCGATATTGCGGTTATAAGTGGGGCTTACTTTGGTCTTAAAGTCCTGATGGGGGATGGAGAGGGGGGATTTACCCCGTCGACATGGTATGGGACGGGTTGGTCTCCGAGATATGTTAGTGTGGGTGATTTCGACGAAGACGGGTGGGACGATATTGTCGTCGCCAATTATTTGGACGATGATCTGACTCTCCTGATGGATAACTTTCACGTTATCACAATTGATCTGATCGGTGAAAACGATACAGGGGTACTGGGAGATTCGTTATTACTGAGTGTAGAGCTGGCCAGTAGCGTTGATACGACAACATCCTCTGTATGGGGCATTTGGGCAAAATATCCCGGAAGGGCGGAAATCCTTATGTATGGACTGGAGGCGATCTCTCTCGAGGGGGGAGAAGTAGTAAACGAAGCAGTAAATCTGTGGATACCGGTGAGGGCTCCTCTGGGAGATTACATTATTACCGGGAGAGTGGGGACCATGGAAAGGGTTTTATTCGATAAAGACTCTGTGCCGCTGAAGGTCATTTCTCAACCGAGGAGATGGGCCATTGATTAGATCGATTTCTCTCGTTGCGCCACATCTTATTTTCTCCCATTCCAGCCGATAATACAAATCGATAACAGATATTGAACACATCCTCGATCTGGAGTCATTTTCCGGACGAGCCGGAATGACATATGGTGCAAGTTTCAGTGCAGGCCTCTCAACCCTTGACATGTTACCCGTACTTTATTAAAGTTAGTGACTAATTTTATCTCGTTTTAAACTTTTTTTCGAAGGATTCTGCGGAAGGAATATGTTCATCATGAAGACCCGTTCGATCAAGATATCAGAGATCAATAAGGATTGGTGGGTCATTGATGCCGAAGGGAAGGTTCTGGGACGTCTTGCCACCGAGATTGCCAGGATACTCAGGGGGAAGAACAAGCCGGAATTTACTCCTCACCTTGATGTTGGCGATCATGTTATCGTGATCAATGCCGAAAAGGTTGTTCTCACAGGGAATAAAGAACTGCAGAAAAAGTACTTCTATCACACCGGGTACCCTGGAGGTGGGAAACATGTTGATTTCCTGGACCTTCAGGCCAAGAATCCAGCTAGAATAATCGAACTGGCAGTGAAGGGAATGCTACCCTCTAACCGGTTGGGACGTATGTTGAGGAAGAAATTGAAAGTATACGCCGGTCCTGACCATCCGCACGAGGCTCAGAAACCAAAAGAGCTCAAAATTTAGAAGTGGACCAGTTCACTGCATTTAAGTTTAGAACGGGAAAAAATGGGAAAGGATAGCCGGGATAGTCGGGTTTGATAACAAGAGGCATGAGTTTTATTACATAGAATGAGAAGGGGGTATTTTCTTGACCGGTAAGTGGTTTCACGGGATCGGTTCCCGAAAGACAGCAGTTGCGAGGGTATACATGAAGCCCGGCAAGGGGCAGTGGAAGATAAATGGCCGGACCATTCAAGAATATTTTTCAACGGAAGGTTTGATCAAAACGTGTGAAGATCCCTTGAGGATTACTGACAACGAGGGTAAATTCGACCTTAAAGTGAGAGTCAGGGGAGGTGGACTATCCGGGCAGGCTGGAGCGATAAGACTGGCGGTAGCAAGGGTGCTCGTCGAGATAGATCCAGAATTGAAGGAAAACCTCAGGAGATCAGGTTTGTTGACCCGAGACCCCAGGATGGTCGAGAGGAAAAAATACGGTCAACCGAAGGCTCGAAAGAGATTCCAGTTTTCAAAACGTTAATATCATCGGGGAGAATATGACTGTAACCACCTTGAAAGAATTGCTTGAGGCAGGGGTCCATTTTGGTCATCAGACCCGTAGATGGAACCCGAAAATGAGGAAGTTTATTTTTGCTGAAAAGAAGGGGATATATATCATCGACCTGCAGAAGACTCTTAAACAGCTGGAAAAAGCCTACGAGGTAATTTCACAGGTTGTAAAGGATGGTGGAACAGTCCTGTTCGTGGGGACAAAGAAGCAGGTTCAAGACGTGGTGAGGGAAGAGTCTGAGAGGTGTGGGATGTATCACGTGACGAACCGATGGCTGGGAGGAATGCTTACCAACTTTCAGACGATCAAAAAAAACATCAATCGGCTCAAAGAGTTTGAGCGGATGAAAGAGGAAGGGACATTCGAGCGTTTTACGAAAAAAGAGGTCTTGATGCTCGAACGGGATATGAAGAAACTGGACTTTGTTCTCGGTGGGATAAAGGAGATGGAATCCTTACCGGATATCGTCTTCGTTGTAGATGCCAAAAAAGAAAAAATTGCCATAAATGAAGCCAGCAAGCTGAACATTCCTATCGTTGCCATTGTTGATACAAATACCGATCCTGACCCGATTTCGATCCCTGTAGCCGGGAACGACGATGCTATAAGATCTGTTAGACTCATTTCGAGTATTGTTGCAGATGCGGTTCTTGACGGCGCTTCCTATCGAAAGAAGGAAGAAGTAATCCTGGACGCGGAGATGGCTGAACCACCTGAAGAAACAAAGGATCAAGATAAAGGTCTGAAGAAGCCCTCGACCGAAGATGAGAAAGCGGTGGAGAAGGGAGAAGTGGGTGAAGCCTCTTCGACCGAAAAAGAAAAATAAGAAAATCCAGAAGAAAATGTGGTTATGGGGCGAAATATGGCGATAGAAGCATCGATTGTAAAAGAACTACGGGATAAGACCGGGGCCGGCATGATGGACTGTAAAAGAGCCCTCGAGGAATCAGGCGGTAATATAGAAGAGGCGCAGAAGATTCTCCGCAAGAAAGGAATAACCAAAGTTGAACGGCGCGCCCATAGGGATACGAAAGAAGGGCTTGTTGAGGCATATATCCATCCCGGCGGAAAGATCGGGGTCTTGATCGAAGTGAACTGTGAAACAGATTTTGTTGCCAAGACAGACGAATTTAAGCAGATGGTGAGGGATCTGGCGATGCAGGTTGCTGCGACTGACCCGCTGTCCATAAGTAATGAAGACCTTGATCCATCGATAATCGAGAGAGAGACAGAGATATACCGTGCTCAAGCGAAGGAGACGGGTAAACCGGATAATATCATAGAGAAAATTGTCAAGGGCCGCCTTCAGAAGTACTTTCAGGAAGTCTGTCTCCTTGATCAACCATATGTAAAAGATACCGACATGAGTGTTCGGGACCGGGTTACAGAGGTGGCGAGCAAAATAGGCGAAAATATTGTTATTCGGAGGTATATACGTTTCCTTCTGGGGAGTTGAGATCCCGCCATGGGTGATTTCAAGTATAACCGCATTATCCTCAAATTGAGCGGTGAAAGCCTGAGTGGCAAGAAGGATTTCGGCATTGACCTTTCCGGTTTTTACTCTCTGGCAAAAGAAATAAAAGAAGTGATCGATCTTGGTGTGGAGATGGGAGTTGTTGTGGGGGGGGGAAACATTATCCGCGGGAATCTCGCCAGTGAGCAGGGAATGGAAAGGGTCTCCGCGGATTATATGGGGATGCTGGCGACGATCATCAACGCTCTCGCCATTCAAGGTTTCCTGGAGCAAAGTGATGTCGAAACCAGGGTCCTGACCGCGATCAGGATGGAAGAGCTTGCAGAGCCTTATATCCGACGCAGAGCGATCCGCCACCTTGAGAAAAAACGGTTGGTGATCTTTGCCGGAGGGACTGGAAACCCCTATTTTTCTACAGATACCGCGGCTGTACTCAGAGCCATCGAGGTTGAGGCAGGCCTGATCCTCAAAGGAACGAATGTCGATGGTGTCTTCACCGCCGATCCGAAACACGACTCAAACGCGAAGTTTATTCCACAGATCAGCTATATCGATGTACTGAAACAAGAACTGAAGATCATGGATTCCGCTGCGATCTCGCTCTGTATGGACAACCATCTTCCCATAGTTGTCTTTAATCTCAGTGAGACCGGCTCTCTCAGGAGGATTTTGAAAGGTGAACGTGTTGGCACTCTTGTTCAGGGGTAAGGCAGGATGAAGGATGAGATCCTTGTAGATACTCAAAAACGAATGAAGAAAGTAGTGGAAGGTCTCGAGAGAGAATTTTCCACGATCAGGACAGGAAAGGCTTCTATCACACTTCTCGACACGATACGAGTGGACGCATATGATTCTCAGGTACCCATTAACCAACTAGCGAGCATTACTGTTCCTGAACAACGCCTGCTCGTCATTCAGCCGTGGGACAAGAGTATGATCGCTGCAATAGAGAAGAGTATTCTGGCATCCGACCTCGGACTGACTCCCTCGAACGACGGGAACATTATCAGGATTCCGATCCCGCAATTGACGGAAGAACGCCGTAAAATGCTGGTCAAACACCTCCATAACCTGGCTGAGGGTGGGAGAGTAGCCGTAAGACAGGTCAGAAGGGATGAGAATTCCAGGATCAAGGATCTGGAAAAGCAGGGGACCGTATCTGAGGATATTTCCCGGAAAATGCACGATGAAGTCCAGGAGTTGACTGACAAATATGTTAAAGAGATCGACGAGAGGCTGAAGGGCAAAGAGGAGGAGGTCCTGGAGGTTTAAGCGATTCTTCTCAAAATAGCCCTCTCGGGTTATCCTCAATCCGTTCCCATTTCCTCCCCTGGTGTCAATCGATTCCTGAGATTAGGTCTTGAAGGGATTATTTATCTGAGCAATTCTCTCACGCACATTCTCCTGCAGAGAAGGATAGTGATGAAGAAGGTGAAGGCTGAAAACATCTGGGGAGATCGTGATATCGGAGAAGAAGGTGGTTAACGATAAAAAAGGGAAAATTCCCCATCACGTCGCCATCATTATGGATGGAAATGGCCGCTGGGCGAAGCAGAAAGGAAAACCAAGGATTTTTGGTCACAAGGCCGGCATGGAATCCGTGCGCAATGCGGTGGAGGCTGCCGGGGACCTTGGTGTAAAAGTCCTTACGTTATACGCTTTTTCGAAAGAGAACTGGAGTCGTCCCCGGACAGAGGTCCTGGCCCTGATGTCTCTTCTCCAGAAGTATACAAAGCTTGAAAAGGAGGAATTACGGGAGAAGGGCATTAAAGTCCGTGCGATCGGCAGAGTAAAGGAACTGTACCCGAAAGCCAGAGAAGCGCTTGAGGAGGCAATTCGGTACACGGCAGCCGGCGACAAGATGATATTAAACCTTGCCATAAGTTATAGCGGTAGAGTAGAGATCATTGATGCCGTCAGAGAGATTGCCAGAGATACGAAGAATGGGCGCCTGCAACCAGATGATATAGACGAAGTCCTCTTTTCTGATTACCTCTACACCAAAGATCTCCCAGATCCAGACCTCCTCATCAGGACGAGCGGGGAGATGAGGATAAGCAATTTTCTCCTCTATCAGATGGCGTATACCGAGATATACGTTACTGATGTCCTCTGGCCCGATTTCAGGAAGGATGACCTGGTTAAAGCCATCGAAGCCTATCAGAGCAGAGAGAGGCGATTTGGTCAGGTCGTGGCCAGGTAAACCTCCCATACTGATTAAGTACGAGAAGGAGAAGTAATTTTGACCCCGGAAAATGGGGAGAGAAGATTCGGCAAAAACTTGCTTATCAGGGTCACAATAGCCGTTGTCTTCGTTCCCCTTTTTTTATTGGTCTCTTATGTGGGTGGAATATCCTTTTTCCTTTATGTTGAGTTGTTGATTTTTCTGGGGATCAGGGAATACATCGTTATGATAGAATCGAGAGGCCATAACATACATCGGAAGTCGAGCATGACCTTCGCACTGGGGTATGGAGCTCTTTTTTATATTTTCCCGGGCAATGCAGAGAATTTGGCGATGGTCTTCACCTTTACCCTCACCCTCTTTTTACTTATACAGTGGCTCTTTTCGGGGAGAGAGGATTCATCTCTGGAGGCGGTCGGGTTCTCTGTAGTAGGGGTCTTGTACGTGGGATTCTTTTTCTCTCACCAAATACTCCTTCGGGAGGTTAATACGCATTTGAGTGGGGGTGATATCCTAGGCTGGTATTACCTTCTTTTTCCTTATCTTATAGTGTGGACGTCAGACACCGCGGCATATTTTATCGGGAAATTTATCGGCAGGCATCGCCTTGCCCCCCTGATCAGTCCAGGCAAGTCCATTGAAGGAGCCATCGCCGGATTGGTATTCTCTGTGGCTGTAGCCCTGGCCTATCAATCGTTTATCCCGGAGTACCTGTCACTGAGAGATGCCTTGATTCTTGGCTTTATAGTTGCTATAGTCTGTCAGATAGGGGATATGATAGAATCCCGTATCAAGCGCGAGACAGGCGTTAAAGATTCGTCTTCCTTCATACCGGGACATGGTGGCATCCTTGACAGGTACGACGGTCTTCTTGTCGCCGTACCTGTTGCCTACTACTATTTTCTGGGATTTTCTCCCTTGCTGTCTGGGTGAATCCGGATCTGGAGAATGAGTGGACATTCTCTGTAGTGTTAAGTCTTATTTATGTCTGAGAAAGGTGTAGCAATATTGGGATCGACCGGTTCGATCGGTCGTGAAGCCCTCGAGGTTATCAATGAACTTCGGGGAAGTTTCAGGGTCGTAGGTCTCACGGCCAATCGCAACGTAGGTTGTCTGCTTGACCAGAGCAGGGAATCAGGTCCTGTAGCCGTAGCGATTGGCGAAGGTGGAAACCATGATGATTTTGTCTCCGGGATTGATAGGGACGATATCCAGGTATACAAAGGGATGGAAGGTATTATCAAAGTGGCGACCATGCCAGAGGTCGACATCGTCCTCAATGCCCTGGTTGGCAGCATTGGATTGCTTCCAACACTGGAGTCGCTAAAGCTTGGCAAGAGAGTCGCCCTTGCCAATAAGGAGGCACTGGTAATGGGTGGAGACCTGGTGATGAGAACCGCAAAAGAAAACGGCGGAGAGGTTATTCCCGTCGATAGTGAGCACAGCGCTATTTTTCAGGTTTTGGATGGTAGACCGAAAGAATCAATTGAATCGATTATTCTTACGGCCTCGGGAGGACCGTTCAGGGAATATTCCGAGGAGCAATTGAAATCGATCACCGTGAAAGACGCTTTGAATCACCCCGTATGGAAGATGGGAGACAAGATTACGGTCGATTCTGCCTCTCTGGCCAATAAGGGCTTAGAGGTAATCGAGGCCCACTTCCTTTTCGGAATAGAGTATAATAAGATAGAAGTTGTGATCCACCCCCAGTCGATCATCCATTCGATGGTAAGGTTCGTGGATGGTTCTATTATATCACAGATGGGGATCCCTGATATGAGAATACCCATCCAGTACGCCCTCACCTACCCTGAAAGGGTTCCGAGGAAGACAGACCATTGTGATCTTGTTGCCACAAGCCCCTTGACTTTCGAAGAGGTTCGTGGAAGTCTTTTCCCGGTGCTGTCGATGGCGTATCATGCCGGAATCAAGGGTGGGACTGCACCGGCTGTATTTAACGCAGCGAACGAGGAGGCGACAAAAGGATTCCTAAATGAAAAACTCCCCTTTCATAAGATACCCGAGGTTATCGAGCGAATCATTGATGAACACCCGTATTCGAACGAACTGAACTGGGGAGTTCTGTTAGATGTTGACAATTGGGCAAGAAAAAGGACTGAGGAGTTGATATGTTGATTTATTTGCTGGCGACGATTTTTGTTCTTGGTGTTCTGGTTCTAATCCATGAGTTGGGGCACTTCGTTGTAGCCAAAGCAGTTGATATCAGGGTGCCGAGGTTTTCGATAGGCCTTGGACCAAAACTGGTCGGATTTAAGAAAGGTGAAACCGAATATTGTATCTCAGCGATCCCCTTTGGAGGCTATGTCAAGATGGCCGGAGAGGCTTCCGGGGAATTTATCGAGGGAGGTGGGAATGACGACAGAGTGGAGGAGGTCGAACCATCACCAAGAGATTTCGATCAGAAACCGATCTGGGCGAGGTTAATAGTCGTATCGGCGGGTTCGGTCACGAACTACCTGTGGGGTTTTTTGCTCCTGTTTTTCCTTGCCATTTATCAGGGGGTACCTTACCTCCCCGTGTCGGCGATCGGTGAGGTAAGGTGGGGGGATGAAGGTCCTCTGGAAGAATTGAGCGGCTTGAAAGAAGGCGATAAGATTATCAAAGTCAACGGGATCGAGGTCAACTATTGGGATGAGGCAAGCAACCTCATCCTGGATGAGAGCATACCTTTGAGCTTTACATGGAAGGATACCGCCGGGGCGATTCACGAGGCGAGGGTCTTGTCGACGGATCCTGTGATAAGGGAGAGGTTGGTTGAGGCCCTGGAACCCGTAATACCTGCAAAAGTAGGGAAAGTTCAGGCCGACAGCCCGGCAGACAGGGCTGGTTTTCTGGTGGGTGATGTGATCCTGGCTGTACAGGGAATTCAGATCGAGGACTTCTCTGACGCAGTTCATATCATCTCCATGAACCCGGAGACCGAGTTGGATGTATTGGTCCTGCGAGAGGGATCTCATGTCAACCTGAAGGTCACGCCGGATTCAGAGGTTCAAGCCGTGGACGGAGAGTCATTCAAGCAGGTTGGCAGGATCGGCATCGAAAGAGATCTCCCGAGGCGACGACTCTCCCTGTTTGAGTCATTGGAGGAGGGCGCCAGGCAGACCTATTATATATCCGCTTTTGTGCTGGTCACTGTGGAGAAGTTGATCTTTCGAGAGATATCTCCCAGGATGCTCGGAGGTCCCATCATGATAGCGGAGGTAGCAGGGGACATGGCTCGATGGAGCTTTTCTCACCTCTTGAGATTTATGGCCCTCTTCAGTGTGAACCTGGCTATATTGAATATCCTTCCCATCCCGATACTCGATGGTGGTCATGTGGTGTTCCTCCTCTTCGAGAAATTGCGGGGTAAGCCCATTTCCGAAAAGGTCAGGATCCGGTTGTCTCAGGTCGGGTTGATCCTCCTGCTTCTCCTGATGGTCTTTGTGACCTGGAATGACGGCCTCAGGCTATTTGGAATATATTGATTACATCGGGTCCCATCGATTTGGACGGGATACTAGTGTTCTGTCATGTAAGAAGTGGCGCAAGATTACGAAGTAATTTTGTCTGCCTGCAAGGCTCGACTGAGGGAGCATAGCAGCGCTATGTGACTGAAGGAGCAACGCCGCAGGCAGGTAAAAGGACAAGTAAGGTTCGTCAGTTGTTGCATGACAGGACACTAAACTGAGTGACGAGGAACAGCAATGAAGAGAGCTATTCAAACGGAATCTGCACCGCTACCCATAGGTCCTTATTCACAGGGAATATCGTGCCTGGCTGGTGAACTGGTCTTTACGGCGGGACAGATCGCTATCGCGCCGGGAGAGTCGGAGCTCTGCTCGGAATCGGTAGGGGATCAGGCAAGGCGTGCCCTGGAGAATGTCAGATCGATTTTGCATGAGGCCGGTTGCGGTACCGAGCATGTGGTCAAGGTCACTATATTTATCCGGGATATGGATGACTATGCGCTTGTGAACAAGGTCTATGAGACCTTCTTCTCATCACCTCCGTTTCCGGCAAGATCAGTTGTTGAGGTTTCGAAGCTGCCGAAAGATGCCCTTGTTGAAATCGAAGCCGTAGCGGTGAAAGATAAAGTATGACCAGGGAAGAAATCATAAAGTTGACCGAAAAAGTCCGTTGCGCCGGCTGAGCTTCCAAGTTGAACCCGGCGGGTTTAAGGAAAGCGCTTGAAGATCTTCATGCCCGGCAGGACCCGAGAGTCCTCGTAACCTCCGAGAATATGGACGATGCTGGGGTTTACCAGATCAGTGATGATCTTGCCCTCATACAGACCGTCGACTTTTTCACGCCTATCCTGGACGATCCATACGACTTCGGACAGGTCGCAGCAGCCAACGCCCTCTCGGATGTCTACGCGATGGGTGGTAAACCCCTGACGGCATTGAATATTGCCTGTTTCCCGGATATGGAGATGCCTGTAGCCGTATTGGGTGAGATTTTGAAAGGCGGCGCGGACAAACTCGATGAGGCAGAGGTGATACTCTTAGGCGGTCACACAGTTTCTGATACGGAACTAAAGTATGGTCTCTCGATTACCGGGACGGTTCATCCCGACAAGATCCTGAGGAGCGAGGGAGCCAAACCCGGTGATTCGATTATATTGACCAAGCCATTGGGCACAGGGATACTGTCGACCGCCCTGAAGAGGGGGAGCCTCGGTGATGAGGCAGTCGGCGCTTTGACGCACTGGATGAAAATGCTCAACCGTTCCGCGATGGATATCGCCATGGGGTTCAGCATTCATGCGGCGAAGGATATCACGGGATTTGGCCTTGCTGGTCATTCCGCAGAGATGGCCGAGGCGAGCGGGGTGACCATAGAGATCGATCTGGACTCACTTCCCCTCCTTCCAGATGCGATTTCTCTCAGCAGAGAAGGGGTCACAACGGGTGGCGAGAAGTCCAACCGGGAGAACCTGTCCGGTCGGTATGAAATCGAGGAGAGTAAGCGGGGAGACCCACTTCTTCCTCTCGTCTTCGATCCCCAGACATCGGGCGGGCTTTTTCTCGCTGTTCCAGGGGAAGAAGAGCAAAGATTGCTCGATTCACTTCATGAAGCCGATCTCGAAGAGAGCAGGTGTATTGGCAGGGTGCTGGAGCGATCGGGTGACTATCTTCTCAGGTTCTAAGGAGCTTTTCGACGACGGGGAGGCCCTGGCTGGCATTCCCCTTGAAAAAATAGTCTGCGATCGAACCGGTCAGGGGGGTTTCCTCGATGTCGAACACGAGGATCAGTCCCCCATTTTCTTTTACCGTGTTCGGGAAAGATGCCACCGGGTAGACCTGGGCTGATGTTCCGATGACAAAGAGCGTATCACACGATTTAAGGGCTCCGAACGATTCGTCGAGGTGGCGTACCGATTCTCCGAATAGGACAACATCTGGTTTGAGAGGATTACCGCAACGGTCACAATGAGGAATTTCTATTCCTTCGAAGCAGGTGTCATCTACGGGATATAGTGTCTCACAATAGATGCACTCGAGATTGCTGTGATTGCCGTGGACCTCGATTACCCTGCTACTCCCTGCCTTCTGGTGGAGACCATCGATGTTCTGGGTGATCACGGCATCCAGATGCCCACCGGCCTCCAACCGGCTCAAAGAGAGGTGAGCCTCATTGGGCTCTTTTCCCTTCAGGGTTTCTCCTACGGCACGAAATAGCTCCCAGGAACGCTCCGGATCCGTAAGGAACGTATCTAAAGTGGCGTAAATCGAAGGATCATATATCTCCCAAAGCCCGCCCGGACTCCTGAAGTCGGGAATACCGCTCTCTACGGAGATTCCCGCGCCGGTCAAGGCAACGATAGAACCTCTCTCTCCGAGAACCGAAGCAAGTTCTTCGGGCAGGTTGAAATCCTCGTCCAGATCAATCGTAGTCCCTATTTTTGCTCTCCTGTTTTGATGGTGTAGGTCACAGGCTTACAGTGATTGGAGCACGATTGGATTTTCCTGACTCTCGTATTGTAAGGAAGAACATACAGATTGTAAAGGAGAAAAAGTTTTTTAGTTGAAGCCTGACATACGCGTTACTAAACTCGGGAAACTTGCTGATGCAGATATTCCTTGACAATAGTGGGCAAAAACGCTAAATAAAGTTCCATGAAAATATTAGCTGAGCGAGATTATAAGGGGTTAAATCCGGAATCTCAATATGAAAAGAAGAGTGAACCTATCAAACGGCTGAACGTCACCCTCATCAAGCCGTCCAAATATGACGATGACGGCTACGTCATCCGTCACTTCCGGGGAATTCTTCCCAGCAACACGCTGGCCTGCCTATACGCGCTAACGGAGGATGTTGAAAGGCGGAAAGTATTGGGCGGTGACCTGGAGATAAGGACCCGGATGCTGGATGAAACGGTCCAGAAGATAGACGTCAAAAAGATCGCCCGCAGCGGAAGCAAAAAGGGGGTGAAAACCGTTATCGGGCTTGTGGGTGTTCAGACCAACCAGTTCCCCAGGGCTTACGACCTGAGCCTTCAATTCCGAGAGGCCGGTGTCGATGTGATTATCGGAGGATTTCATGTGAGCGGACTGCTTTCCATATTCGGCGATGTCCCGAAAGATGTCCAATCTTTAATGAAAAAGGGGGTCAGTATTGTCGCTGGAGAAGTCGAGAACCACTGGGGTAAAATTCTTCAGGACGCGGTGAGAGGTGAACTGAAACCTCTGTATGATTTCCTCGATGACTTGCCTGATATGCGGAACCAGCCCGTACCCGTGGTTAACAAGAAATATCTCCGGCGGTTCGTCTTCTCCAACTTTGGCACGATCGACTGCGGGCGTGGATGCCCGTTCAATTGCGCCTTCTGCACGGTCATCAACGTCCATGGCCGAAGGGTCCGCTGTCGCGATCCAGAGGTTATCGCCGAGGCCATTCGAAAGAACTACAGGACCGGGATCAGTTTTTACTTCTTTACCGACGACAACTTTGCTCGAAACAAGAACTGGGAACCGATCTTCGACATGCTTATTCGCCTGAAATCCGAGGAGGGGATAGATGTCGAATTCATGATGCAGGTCGATGTCCTTTCATATAAGATGGACAATTTTATCGTCAAGGCGCAGGCGGCGGGCTGTACGAACGTCTTCATCGGTATGGAGAGCGTAAACTCGAAGAACCTGAGTGCCGCTGGAAAGAAACAGAACGTTGTAGAAGATTACAAATATCTTATTTCGAAATGGCACAGGGCAGGCATCTCGACGCATGTCGGATATATCATTGGCTTCCCTGGAGACACGCTTGAATCGATAAAAAAGGACGTACAAACCCTGACTGAAGATCTTGGGGTTGAACTGGCGTCGTTCTTCATGCTGACTCCTTTACCCGGATCGATGGATCATCTCCAGATGGTCAGGGACGGGGCTTATATGGATCCGGACTATAATCGGTACGACTCATTCCACGAAACCGTTCATCATCCCGGCTTGCGAGATGGAGAGTGGTCCGAAGCATATAAGTACGCCTGGGAGACATTCTACAGCTTTGAGAACATGAAGATGATCCTGAAGCAGAGCAATAAGCACAAACGGTATTGGGACACGATCTGGAAATTTTTCTGGTATAAAGGTGCGACGACGATCGAGAAGAACCACCCCATGCTCACGGGTCTTTTTCGCTTTAAGGACCGCAAAAACAGGAGAAGGGGATATGAGATCCGGTCTATTTGGGCTCACATGAAGATGCGCTCGTCGGAGGTCTTCAGCTATGTTGTCGACCTTGTCCAGATCTGGTGGGAGATTCAGGAGCTCTGGCTCCAGACTCGTCCCCAGACCGCGTTCGAGATCAAACTGGTAAAGGAGTGGAAACAACTCCGGGAAAGCGTGGCTGGTCGGCTTACCGTGCTGGAATGGAGACCCTCGCCATCCCGGTTCTGGTCTTCCGGGAGACGAGTATTCAGGAGAATCAATGTCTTTTCCCTGAGCGGGATTCAGAGTCGGCAGGACCTGAACCAATTCTGGGGGAATGCCAGGCTCTGCCTCAGCAACAGAAAATTTTATCGGATTCGCCCGATCAAGTTGATGATGAATAGTTTTCGAGACCTTCGCATCTCGGTTCATTTCCTGCGATCGGTCAATAAGGGGATCGGAACTCAGGGACAGAGCCTGATTTTGCCGGATGCTCACAGGAGATCAGATCGCAAGACGGCCGTTATCGCGCTTAGCCTGCCTCAGAAATTTGAAGAGTTGAAGAGGTCGATAGAGTCATTCCTTGGAGAGTTAGGCATAGATATCGTAAGCTATGAAGGTGCATCCAATGATCTTCGTAACATTGACACAGGGAACTCCGGGAACAGGTTGGGGACCGCGGGCGTCGTTCGTTGCTATCTGGAGGGATTAAAGGGAAAAGCGGATTTTATCCTCCTCCCCTTTACCGCTGGACTCGAACATTTTCACGATAATTTCATCGGAGGTCTCTCTGATGTAGCAAGTGATGTCAAGGAAAAGCTCTCAGTGCTACCTCGTGTAATCCATTTCCCCATCATCGAAACCGAGGCTCAAGCCTTGAGGGAGAGCCTGATCGGACTCGGGCTCTGCTTCACGGATGATATCCATGGTGTTGTCGCCGCCAGCGAAAGGGCGGTCTCTCAGACCGGATAATCCTCCGGTTGTCATATTTTCTTGTGATATTTTCGAATGAGATTAAATTCATCCCACGTCCATAAATTTTGTCGAGAAACACAACCTTTATCCTGCACTTCGAGTGAGAGAATCGTTCAACTTAGATTCAAGTAAGTTTGCTGATTGCTTCATGGCTATTTTGAAGCTCACTGCAGTATCAAGGAGGTCAATGTGAAGAAGGTCTTCGGATTTTTCCTTCTCGTATCGCTTGTTTTTGGCCTATCCCAGGTGATGATAGGTGATGAAACGGCAAGCCCGTGGACTGCGAGTGTCGGTTTCGGTCTGACAAAGACAAGCGGTAACTCGGACATAACGAGTCTCGCGCTCACATTTCAGGCCGTACGTGAAGTAGAAAAGGCAAAGTGGGGTACAAGTTCGAACGTGACGTATGCCACGACAGATGGTGACGAAACGGCAAACAAGGGTGGCGTCAAGACGCAGTACGATTACCTGCAAACGGATCGGCTGTTTTACTTCGGAAAGGTTGGATTCGAATTCGATAAGTTTGCCGAGATCGATCTGCGGACGTCACCGGGCGCAGGTATCGGATATATCCTCGTCCAGGACGAAGGAGTAAAACTGTCTGCGAGCGCTGGTGTGAACGCCGTGACCGATTTCTTCAGCGATGATACCAGGGACAGTAGGGGTACTCTCTCGTTTTCGGAAGAGTTCACCTGCGACTTGACATCTACATCGTCCCTGTTCCAGAATTTAAACGTCCAGAACAACTTCGAAGATTTTGGAGATTACCTCCTGGACGCGGAGATCTCGCTTTCCACGAAGATATCCGATCAGTTTTCCCTCAAGGCGAGCTTGCTGGACAAGTATGACGCCGATCCGTTCTCCGGGGACCTTAAAAAGAACGATATCACGTTCATCACTTCGATTAATTATTCACTATAGATGTATTGGGGGTTAAAAAAAAGCCGACTGAAAAACAACAAAACCCCCGGGCTGCCCCTGGCATATTGGAATCCGCTTGGGTGTAAACGCCCTCAATCTCAAGTTCGCTTTCATGTACATTATCCAGGCATTTTCACACACCCTGTTCAGATCACATCCCACCGTAACTCCTGATCTGGTTCGATCCTATGAAAGAAAATGCAAAGCGAGCGTTCCCGAAGATCCAGATGTCGGATAAGTCGGGATGACCTGCTTCTCCGTCATTCCCGCAAGTTGACCGAAGCGAGACGCGTCGGGAATCCGGATTTTGAAGCGACTCCCATTTTTAGGGGGGATCTTCTAAAGATGCATGCAGTTCGAGTGAGAGAATCGCTCAACTTAGGTCATAGAAACAGGGATGACACCAGATGAAGAACATGTTGAAATTCGGGTCTATATCTGATATAATAGGTGTGAAAGGGAGGATAATTTCAATGGATATAAGTCGAGCTGTTTTCACTTCGTTAGCGGTACTGTTTCTCCTGCTGTCATCATCTGACTTTCTTCTTTCAGGTGTCAAAGGTAACCTCTTCTGGTGGTTTCAGGGGATCGAAAACGTGGAGAGCGTGGCATCGATCGAGGACCAGGACGGAGACGGCTGGCCCGAGGCCGTAGTTATGTCTTATGACGCTGGAGCTCCCTCTGGTGATGATCTATTCCTCATCAAGGGAAACAGCTCGGGGTACGGGGAAGTTATATGGTCCACAAAACCTTACGGAGGACTCTCAGGGGGTGGTGGGTACGGAGATCAGTGCCTATCGACGATGACAGATATAAGCGGTGACGGTCTTGCTGATATACTTCTGGGGACGGCGTGGGGGGGAAGAACGGCATTCGCCATAGCAGGCAACAGTGGAGATATCCTCTTTGAATACGATACCTACATCAATCCGCCTTCGGCCTGGTGCTACGCGGTTAATCCGATCGAGGATCTGAACGGTGACGGGCTCGACGAGGTCCTGGCTGCTTTCGGAAACGATACCAGGGCGGCGTTCTGTTTCGACGGGGCGAGTGTCGGCGAGGCGACTGTAATCTGGGAGTGGAACGCAGATTACGACGGTGTAGAGTCGATCTGTTCGATCGGTGACGTCAATAACAGCGGATACGCGGACGCGCTGATAGGTTGTGGAGGAAACTTTATCGACAACCGTGTTGTCGTCGTCGAGGGTGGTTCACGGGGTGATCAGGCATTGACGATTTGGACCTATGAGACGGGAAGTACGGTTCAGGACGTTTCCGTGATACGAGACGTCAACGGTAGTGGGATCGATGACGCACTCGCCGGTGGGTGGGATGACTACGTGTACTGTATCGAGGGGGGAAGTTCGGGTACGGGTGAGGTAATCTGGCAACAGTTCATCGGCACCGTGATAATGAAAGTGGAGTCGATCAGCGATGTCGACGCGGACGGGATCGATGACGTTCTGGTGGGCTCCTGGGACAATGCGATCATCTGCCTGGACGGGGCTGGTGGAGATCAGATATGGAGCACCCCGACCGGTTCACTTAACGGCGGCGATGTGTGGACGATTTACCCGATAGCGGATGTCGATGGTGACGGGAAGGAGGATGTCCTGGCAGGCTCATTCGACACAAAGATATACTGTGTGAGCGGTGTTTCCGGGGATATCGTCTGGACCTATATGACTGGAAACAGACTGTACACAGTTCGATCCATTCCGGATGTAAATGGGGATGGAGTACACGAGGCCGTAGGGGGGACTCAGATGATCGGGGGGAGTGGCGGTAAGGTTTATTGTATAGAGGGCGATAGCCAGGGGCCCTGGATCCATGTAATGGTGGAGCCCGATACGAATGTGGTGCTGGCGGGTGAGACGATCGGTATGACTGTGACGGTTGAAAACGGGACGATCAACCCCCAGGAATTCGATGCCTGGATCAATGCGCGCACACCATGGGGATCGACGGTTCCTCTCATGATCGAAAGTGAAGTTACGTTACCTGGAGGGGTTTCCGTTTCACCCCATATCGAAATAAGTGTCCCCCCGGTAGCGCCTTCAGGGATCTACCAGGTTTTTGTCGGTGTGGGCGATCACGGGTTCTCGGTGATGGATGAAGATTCGTTCTCCCTGAGGGTGATCAATCTGGATTCCGTTGAAGAAAAGAATTCAGGCTATAGTCGAGGTTATCGAGTAGATGGAGAGATGAAGGTACAGTGGAAGGCTTCCTTGCCGTCAACTCCCTTCGACAGCGAATGGAAGGTAGAAGATAGTGTTGTGCGGGTCAGAACGCCGGTTACTATGCGTCTGGAAAGAGATACCGGGACGACGGCACGGTACCGCGATTGGGCCATAGAGACCTTGGGTCCGAACACCTCACGCATCCTTGCGGCGAGGAGAATTGGATTCGGGCTCGACGATATAAATCCTTCAACCGCGCCTTGACAAGATACAGTATTTAAAATACCTTACCTCTTTGATATATTTTGTCCTCCCTTGCTATTCCCCTCATCAAAGAAGGCTGCGCTCTAAATTTTGCCCCGTTTGATTTCATACGTCAGGTGCGGATCAGAGTGGTCAACCACATAAGTATTCTAACGATAACCGCGTTTCTTTTCCTGTCTGGATTTGTTTCGGCAGATGAGATCTGTTTCGAATGTCATGGGGATCGGGATTTCATCGTCGAGATGGACGGCGAAAGTGTCTCCCTTTATGTGGATGACGTCGGTTTTACTGAATCAATTCATGCTGACATCGGTTGTTCCGGTTGTCATGAAGATACCGACCCTGATGATCTGCCTCATGACGATGAACTCTCCCCGGTTAAATGCTCTGGCTGCCATGATTATCTTGCTCGGCAATACGAGAGGAGCCTGCACGGCCAGGCCCTTAGCCATGGAAAATATCTGGCTCCGGATTGTACAACGTGTCACGGCAAACATGATATCCTGCCCTCGACAGACCAAGACTCTCGAACCTATGTGATGAATATACCCTCTCTCTGCGGAACCTGCCACAAAGAAGGAACACCTGTTTCACATCTGGAGAATGTCAGAGAACCACATGCTTTAGAGAATTACTCGCAGTCGATTCATGGGGAAGGCCTCTTCAAGAGAGGTCTTATCGTCACGGCGGTCTGTACGAGTTGTCATTCCTCCCATAATATCCTTCCCCATGAGGACCCAGCCTCTACAATTAACAGGGACAACATTTCGAAGACCTGCATGAAGTGTCACGCACAGATCGAAAATGTTCATCTGAAGGTGATCCGGGGCGAGTTGTGGGAGAAGAGTCCACATGAGATACCGATATGTATCGATTGCCATCAGCCCCACAACGTTCGCCGTGTATTTTACAAGGAGAGCTTCCCGGACGAGATGTGCATATCATGCCATGGTAAGGAGGAATTGCAGAAAGTTGATGATGGGGAAGTAATTTCTCTTCATGTAGATGTAGAGGAACACCGGAATTCAGCCCACGGGAAGAATCCCTGCATCAAGTGTCACACCGACATCAGTGTCTCTCGCGATCCAGTTTGTAGGGGCAGTGGCAAGGTCGACTGTTCGATCTGTCACTCGGAACAAGTGGAAGACTACCAGATCAGTCAACATGGAACCTATTACGCTGCCGGAAACCCGATCGCTCCGTATTGTACGGATTGCCACGGCGTGCATGACATGCAATTAAAAGGGGATCTTTCCTCTCCTACATTCGCACGCAACATACCCGATCTCTGTGGACGATGCCATCGTGAGGGACAGAAGGCCGCGGTAGCCTATTCAGGCAAGGAGCACGAGATCATCAAGAACTACTCGATGAGCATCCACGGAAAAGGATTGCTTCAGAGCGGATTGATGGTTACTGCTACGTGCATCGATTGTCATACTTCCCACAGAGAGATGCCCGTCAAGGATCCACGCTCCACCGTTAATCCGGACAACATCGCGGCCACGTGTGCGAAGTGCCACCTTGGAATTTACGAGGAGTACAAGTACAGCGTGCACAGCAATCTGGTGACCGAAACTGAGAAAGATTTACCGGTCTGCAATGATTGTCATCTCTCCCACACGATCACCAGGGTCGATCTGATAGCCTTTCGACAGGGGATCCTCGATCAGTGCGGCAAGTGTCATCTGGATGTCGCAGAAACATATTTCGACACTTTTCACGGTAAGGTGTCAAGGCTCGGGTCACCCAAGACGGCGAAGTGCTACGATTGTCATGGCGCCCACAACATACTTCCTCCATCAAATCCCAATTCCACACTGAGTCGAACAAATGTGATCGAGACCTGCAAACAATGCCACCCTAATTCCAACCGGAAATTCGTCGGTTATCTTACCCATGCGACCCATCATAACAAGACCAAGTATCCCTATCTGTATTATACCTTCTGGTCCATGGCGTTTCTGCTCATAGGTACGTTTTCTCTATTCGGTGTCCATACGATCATGTGGATACCAAAAGCGCTGAAGGAGAGGCGCGGAAAGGGTAAGATCGTTCATGATCCCGGCGCCGCTTTTTACGAGCGATTCGATCCGTTCTCCCGGTTCACCCATCTGCTCGTTATCCTCAGTTTCCTTTCGCTGGCGATCACGGGGATGACTATCAAGTTTTCGGGTGTGGGCGTGTTCCAGACCCTGTCGAAGGCTATGGGCGGGTATGAGGTGACTGGATATGTACACCGTTACGCGGCGGTCATAACATTTATTTACTTCGGCCTGCATATCGGCTATTTAATCCGGAGGAAGCGACAGTTCAGGATGTCGTTGAAGGATATGCTTACAGGGGAAGACACCCTGCTATTTCGGAAGACAGACCTGATCGAGTGCGGCCAGACGATCAAGTGGTTCCTTGGTCTTGGACCACGTCCAACGTATGGG
This sequence comes from uncultured Gemmatimonadota bacterium, assembly GCA_964442125.1. Taxonomy (GTDB): domain Bacteria; phylum Gemmatimonadota; class CAZMKB01; order CAZMKB01; family CAZNLH01; genus CAYTWO01. The sequence goes on along the minus strand of CAYTWO010000015.1, from coordinate 9,911 downwards.
AAGTGGACCTACTGGGAAAAATTCGATTACTTTGCCGTGTTCTGGGGTATAACCGTGATCGGGAGCAGCGGGTTGTTGCTCTGGTTTTCTGAATTTTTCACAAATCTCGGTTTTCCAGGATGGTTCATAAATGTCGCCACGATCATCCACAGTGACGAGGCCCTACTGGCCACTGGCTTTATTTTTACTATTCATTTTTTCAACACCCATTTCCGTCCGGAAAAATTTCCCATGGATCCGGTTATCTTTACCGGTAGGATGACATTGGAGGAGTTGAAAGAGGATCGGCCTCGCGAATACGATAGAGCGATCAAGACCCGGGCAATCAGGAAAAAATTGGTGGAACCGCCACCACTATGGTTGAGGAGGGGAGCGAAGATATTTGGTCTGACTTGCCTTTCTATAGGCATTTTTATTATTTTGTTGACGATCTATTCCATGATTTTCCTCTACCGGTAAGGAGGGATTCTTGACTTACCCCCTTTATTCTCGTTAACATTTCATAGAGCAGGTGACTCCTGAGCGGATGAAAACGGATCAATAAAAAGGAGGGGACAGAGTGGGCATTACAACAGAGGAACTTATCAAGGAACTGAACAGCGACATCGAAAGTGAATACGCTGCCGTTGTCCAGTATGTACAGCACGCGTCGGTCATTTCCGGTGCCCAGTATGAGTCGACCAAGAAAGAACTTCTCCTTCACTCTCAGGAGGAGTTGCAGCACGCCATAATGTTGTCGGAGCAGGTTGACTTTCTGGGAGGGGTCCCGACCACCGGTGTAGGCAAGGTCGAAATCTCTGACGATAACCTGGAGATGCTGAAACTGGACCTGAAGAGGGAAGAGGCCGCGGTTGAACGGTATAAGGACAGGATCGAGCAGGCGGAATCACTGAGGGAATATGGATTACGCCGGATATTAGAGGATATCCTGGTTCAGGAGGAAGAACACAAGAGAGACCTTCAGGCAGCGACGGACATGTGACGCCAGGATCGATATCAATATTCGGTGCTGAACTCCGGGAAATCGAAATATAATCCGGTGTTGTTCAGGTTATAGATCTCCGCCTGAACGAGGGCTTGATACCTTTTTTCGATCTCGAGGGAACGGGCAAAAAGTGTCTGCTTATTTCCCAGTTCATCGACCGTCCTCTCGTAGAAGTTCGAAGTCTCGAACTCGAGCTGCAGAACTCGAGCGAGCATATCGAGATGAAAATGAAAATCTTCCTCTCCTTTCTCGTCATCACCGTACCGGTACTGGCTGCCTTCGCGGGAGCTGTCGACCCGCTCGTACTCGTTCAAAAAGGAAACTCATCTGATTTTACCCCTCTCAACGATCTTACCGTAGCACCTCATCTCAAGGGAAACGGGTGGATCCTTGCAAGTACTCCGGCAGAATCTGTCGATATCCTCAGGAGTAAGGGTTTTGTCGTGAAGATCGTGGATGAACATCCATGGTCTGAGTCATACTATCTGGTCAGTGCAAGGGAAGGCGGATACCCTTCCTATCTGCCGGCGTCGTTCAGAGAGATCGCAAAGGTTCCCGAGGGGATAGTCGTGACAGGGTCACCTCGTGATATTATCGATTTGATCGAGAATGACCTCCATGCCGTCGTGATAGCCGAGAACGAGATTCCAATGACAGAGGAAAGATCCTCCGGATACAAGGGGCAACCTCGAAATTGGAAGGAGTGGGACAGCCCGATTATCGACCAGGTCTCGGATTCGACTCTTACCGATTGGGTGACAAGGCTCCAGGATTTCAGGACGCGGAGTTCGTGCACGGATTCGAATATAGCTGCGGGTGACTGGATTTACGATACGTTCGAGCGGCTCGGATACACCGAGGTCTATTTCGATTCGTTTCCGTATTCACTGGGGCCATGCGATGTCCAGCGGAACGTCGTTGCCGTGAAGCCAGGAATGATGTTTTCCGATAAGGTCATCGTCATCGGCGGTCATTACGACTCTATGACAAATCCTCAAAGTGGCTGTGATCCTGATACGCTGGCACCGGGCGCCGACGACAACGCTTCCGGTACGGTGGTTGTCCTCGAAACGGCACGGCTCCTTGCGGATGAAGAGACCGATTTGTCCCTTGTCTTTATTGCCCTCGCCGCGGAAGAGTTGGGGGGTTATGGAGGTTATCACTTTGCAGAGGAAGCATATAACGAGGGACTCGATATCCGGTTAATGGTCAATGCGGATATGGTGGCGAACTTGACGGATAATATCTGGGATGTGGAGGTCAATGTCGATTCCGCCTCTGTTCCATACGGAGAGCTCATGACAGAGATAGGCACGACCCATACCGATCTGATACCCCTCTTGACAACGCCGATCGCTCCCGTCAGTGACCATTACTCCTTTTACCTGTTTGGCTACAACTCCATTTTCGTGCACGAAGGAGACTTCAGCCCTCACTGGCACAGGTGTACGGACACAGTGGATAATCTCCATATCCCTTACTTTACGAATGCGGCGGAGATGGTGGTGCAGACCGTTTTTTACAGCGCCAATATGCCGGATATCCCGACCGGATTCAGTGTGGTTAACGTCGGTGATGGTTCGTCTCTTTACCTGAACTGGGATCCAAATAGTGACCCTGATCTTTCCGGATACAATATCTATTTCGGGATGCAGTCGGGTGTCTATGACAGCGTCAGGATGGTGACCACCTCAGAAGACACACTCGACAACCTGATCGAGGGAACGACTTATTACATCGCATTATCTGCTTATGATTTAGAGGGTTACGAGAGTCCCCTTACTGGTGAAGTCGAGATCCTGGTCAGTTCCCGGCCCTATACACCAACTCGGGTCGTTTCCACATCACAGGATAGCATGATATTCATCGAATGGGGGATGAACCCGGGAGGACCTCCGTTCGATAATTATAATATTTACCGGTGGGAAACGGAGGGTGATCCCGATACGGTAATGCTCGGATCTGTTCCGGATACGACGACGGGATTTTACGATACCGCGACACAACCTCATATCCTCTATGGTTATTATGTCACGGCCATAGACAATCAACTTACCCCGGAAGAGAGCGAGCCCTCTGAGGCGGTTTACGGTCGTCTGGTAACACGTGATATGGGTCTCCTTGTGGTAGATAATACCCTGGATGGGACCGGAGGGCCGTTTTCACCGACAGACGAAGATGTGGACGAGTTTTATTCAGATGTACTGAGGAATTACAACGTACAGGGTATGTGGGACTTGAATGACAGTACCGCAACGGGTCGTTCGCTCATGGATTACGACCTGGGGATCTACTCGGTTGTGATGTGGCACAGTGATGTTCATGGATCACGAACGGAGGAGTCCGATACGGTAGCGATGAGAAAATATCTGGAGGTCGGTGGGAACCTCTGGCTTTCAGGCTGGCAACTGATGGCACTCCTTACCGGCAGGAGCGAGTCGTATTATGAATTTGGGATAGAGGGCTTTGTTCCACACTACATGGGGATAGATTCCGCATTGACCACGCAGACGGATGATCAGGATTTTATCGCTGCGGAGGGTCTGGTTGAAGAATTTCCGACAGTCTATATCGATTCGGAGAAGGTCATGCCGATCGGTGCGCTTTACAATACGGAGGTTCTGCTGCAGCCGTTCAGAGGATCAAATCCGTTATACGCCTATGTGTCGTCGGACAGTACGGGTTCAGCGTATCACGGTCTGCCGGTGGCGGTCGCGGGCAGTTCCAATGATTACGGCCTGGTCGTAACCGATTTTCCTCTCTTTTTCATGAACCAGGCTGATGTGGAAAGGCTTATCGATGCCGCCATGGACATGTTCGATGAGCCTTCGCTGGTAGACGAGGGTGATCCGGTAAAACTTCCGCGGGCTTATTATCTGTACCAGAACTATCCCAATCCGTTCAACCCTATAACGACCATCAACTATGACCTCCCAGAATTGTCCTCCGGTGGCTTAGAGGTGATGTTGAAGGTCTACGATGTCAGAGGGAGGCTCGTCAGGACTCTGGTCGATACGCCTGGAAATCCGGGATCGTACGAGGTCACCTGGAACGGGCGGGATGAAGGTGGGAACAGGGTCGCTTCCGGGGTCTATTTATATACCATCAAGGCCGGTGATTTTGTCTCCACCAGGAAGATGATGGTCGTGAGATGAGATCGAGTTATTCCGCGCGGATCGACATTCCCGGGTATCATGGAAGGATAATCAACCAACTGGCTGAAAGTCACAAAGAGAAAGAGGAGGAGAGAATATGAACTATCGTGTTTTCTTGCACCTGATTATTCTCCTTACCTTCTGTGCTTCATTACCACGCGCGCAAATCTTCGTTGATCCTCCAGAATTTTCAGTTCCGGTCAGATACGGAAATGAGGGACCTCTACAACGAAAGTGTCGATCATGCCGGATCACCCTTTTCGACCATGAGGTCGTCAAGGGAAGGCTGCTCAGCGTGATGGGGCACACGCTTGAAATCGAGACTATCATGAAAAACAGAAAAAGTCCGTTCAAATCCGAGGCCTTTATCTATCGATCGAGGGCGATAGCTATGGACGATATTTCCTCGATCAGGTGTGGGGATCCGGTTTGGGACGGCGCCGTTAAGGGTTTTCTCGCCGGAGGTCTCCCAGTGGCATTTTTCATGGCTGGATTTGCGAGCGCTATGAGAGAACCCGGTTATGTTTATGATGACAGTAGAATCGTGACGGCAGTGGTATTGAGTCTGGCGATAGGTGGGACAATAGGGGCCCTCATTGGATTCGCCGTGGATGCCTCGATCGGGGGGCGGGAGGAGGAAATCGACAAAAACGACTTGAAGGAAGAGTGGATGGGATATGAGTAATTATGTGACGAGCCCTCTATACGATGTGTGACGTGGAGTCAGAGAGGAGTTATTTAATAATTGAGCAATTGGTAAAATGGTCAATAGGCTTATTGTCTTTACGGGCGGTTTACAAATTAACTTTAACCTGATTTGAACCGGTACGCAGTGAACGTGTTGAGTACCAGATGTGTCGCAAAATGAAGAGAAGATATATCCGGCGCAGTCTGGAAGATTATTTGCATTGACAACAGAGGAAAATTCTATAAATTCCTTGACAAATTGACAAGCACGAGCATGATACTCTTGAAGATCCCCAATCTTTGACCCCTCGTTTTTTTATATTTATCCAAGGATTCCTCTTATCTATCAATGAGTTACGCATCAGAGAATAATAGCCGTTAACTGCTATTTCATCAGAGGCTGTAGCATATCGATCGGTAATGAGTTCAATCTTTTCCTTATATCTCGGTCTTTGCAGAGGGAGAAATTGGATGGGAAAATCTTTTCGGAAATTACCTGAACAGATGACGAGGCTCCTCATAGTCTTTATTGTTCTGGCCGGGGGAATCGTTATGGTGCGGCAGTACATCATACCCGTGCAACTCAAGGAGACTGGATTTCAACGTACTTCTGCCATCGAGAAAGAGGTGTCAAAGGAGATCAAATACATGGGATCCCGGGTTTGCGATGAGTGCCACGATGATGTCGATTCGGTCAAGAGGGTAGGTTACCATCGGGATCTTTCCTGCGAGACCTGTCATGGAGCGGCATGGATGCACACCGAAGATCCATTGGAGATCAAACCCTCCGCTCCCAGAGAGAGGAAATATTGTGCTCTATGTCATACGTACGATCCCTCGAGGCCGACCGGTTTTCCCCAAATCAACCCTGTTGTGCATAATCCCCTAAAACCTTGCATGACATGTCACGATCCCCATGATCCGAAGCCCTCAGAGATGCCTCGTGATTGTACTGCCTGTCATGCCGAGATCGCGAGGACGAAAGCGGTCTCCCATCACGCGTTGCTCGAGTGTACTACCTGTCATGATGTGCCCGAAGGTCACAGGGTCACACCTCGTAGTATCAGGCCATCCAAACCGATGGAAAGGGCCTTTTGTGGAAGATGTCACGGCCTCGATTCCACGATCGAGGAATCACCCAAGGTTGACCTTGATACGCATGAATCGAAATATGTCTGCTGGCAGTGCCACTATCCACACATGCCGCAGGGAGGACAAGGATAACCATGGATCGACGAGACTTCATGAAAAACGCGATCGTTTTTATCTCCTCGAGTAGTATGATCGGTATTTTGTCACGGATGGCGAAGGGAAGTACAATCCTGGAAGAATATGATCCCGAGAAGCATTTTTATGGGATGGGAATCGATATCGACAAATGTATAGGGTGTGGGCGTTGCGTTCGTGCCTGTAAAGCAGAGAACGAGGTGCCTGATCTTCCCTTTTTCTATAGAACGTGGGTAGAGCGCTATATCATCAAGACGGATCACACGGTCGAAGTGGTCAGTATTGGTGATGGGGCCGAGAGATACCGTGAGAGGCTGGAAGAAAAAAACATCCTGAGAAGCTTTTTCGTCCCGAAACTCTGTAATCACTGTGCTCACCCTCCTTGTGTTCAGGTTTGCCCGGTAGGCGCAACGTTTGCCACTGAAGATGGAGTCGTCCTCGTCGATGTGGACCGCTGCATCGGTTGCAGGTATTGCATTCAGGCTTGCCCATACGGCGCCAGGTATCTGCACCCGGAGACGCACGTAGCCGATAAGTGCACTTTCTGTTATCACCGGTTGGTAAGGGGATTGTTGCCGGCCTGTGTAGAGATCTGTCCGAGGCAGGCCAGGTTGTTTGGGGAGTTAAAGAGCCAGGCGAGTCCCCTTACCCGATTCAGACGGATGCATAACATCTATGTCCTCAAACCATATCTCAATACAGAACCCAAGGTGTTTTATGCGAATCTTGACGGAGAGGTGAACTGAGCATGGAAGCAGCGGAAAGATTTCTGGAGCTTACGGAACAGGTAACCGGCTATATCTATCCGAACGAAATAGAGATTCACTGGGGGATTCTGGTCGTGGTCTATCCGTATGTAACGGGATTGGTTGCCGGCGCGTTCATCCTGGCCTCTCTGGTAAAGGTCTTCAATGTGAAAGAAGTCCAGCCGACATACAGGCTTTCTCTCCTTACCGCTCTGGCGTTTCTCCTGGTCGCACCCTTTCCGCTTCTCCTGCACCTTGGACACCCATTTCGATCTTACGAGATCTTTTTGACTCCCAATTTAAGCTCCGCGATGGCCATGTTCGGTTTCGTTTATGCCTGGTACCTCATGCTCGTTCTCCTTCTGGAGATATGGTTTGTATATCGCAGAGAACTTGTGATCTGGTCGAAGGAAAAGCCGTTCCCGATAAACTGGTTCTATCGGTTACTCTCCCTATTTTCGAATGACGTCAGTGAGGAAGCGGTTAAATTCGACCAGAAGGCGGTGAAGTTCATTACTATCATTGGTATTCCCTCTGCTTTTCTCCTCCACGGTTACGTCGGCTTCATTTTCGGCTCGGTCAAGGCAAATCCCTGGTGGAGCAGTGTTCTGATGCCCATTGTGTTTCTCTTTTCTGCCATCGTGTCCGGGATCGCGTTGGTCATCCTCCTTTACATGGTGATCGTTCCATTCAAAGGCGGGACAATCGATATGAAATGTCTCGATAGGGTCGCCTCTTTTTTGTTCTATGCCGTCATTGTAGACTTCTCCCTGGAATCACTCGATTTCATCCATCGCCTCTATGAAAGCGAGGAATCGATCAAAATATTGTCAGAACTGGTTGCGAACAAGCTCTTCTTGAGCCTTGTTGTCTTCCAGATACTCATAGGTATGGTCCTGCCACTGGGGATCATGGTTATCATCAAACTTTTCCAGTTCAATGCCGAGTTAAGAAAGTTGCTCTACTTCATCACGGTGGTCCTCATTCAGCTTGGTATTTTCAGCACGAGATGGAACGTCGTTATTGGTGGTCAGCTTTTTTCGAAGAGTTTCAGGGGACTTACGACTTATAAGATGGAGCTCGGTGGGATAGAGGGTTTCCTGACTTCTCTGGTTCTTTTGATTCTTCCGTTTATCCTCCTCGCCATCCTGGTGAAAATACTGCCCCCCTGGAAGCAATTGAAGGTAGAGGGGTAGTGATTCCCTGGCAACTCAATCTTTCCTGTGCATAAGAGATGCGTGCGGTTCAAGTGAGAGAATCGCTCAACTTATGTTTTATATGCTATCTTGACAAATGCGTTCCATATACAATATTAAAGGAAAACGATTTCACAGATTGACCAGGAACATGAAGCCTATTCTTATTGTTTAGCCGCTGAAATCTTCATCACTGATATCTGGAAACTGACAACCCGATTGCAAAACCTTATGAGTTGAAGGAGGTAGTAGCCAATGCGGAACCTATGTGTTTTGTTGGCCCTGAGCCTGGTTTTTGTTATGACTCATGGAAAAGCGGTTGGCGGGGAGACACAGATTGCGTTTCAGACCGGAGAGCATCCATCAGGTACCGAGCACCCGTCCAGCGAAGAGGGATCGAGCAGTAAGGAACATCTTGAGCATACATCCGGGGGAGAAGGATCCACCAGCAA
>CAYTWO010000015.1:0-1363 GCA_964442125.1 uncultured Gemmatimonadota bacterium | reverse complement strand
AGAAGGATCCACCAGCAAGGAACATCCAGAAAATCCACCCCAGAAGAAAGCACCTGTCTCGATAGAATCGGTGGCAAACTTCCTCGAGGGTTATGTCGGTGAGAAGGCCTCTGAGCAAGGTGGATGGATGGGTGTCCGTGACGATGAGACTGGAAAACCCCTGAAACTCCAACTGGACAAAATCCACCGGGAAAGACTGGCGAAGACGGCCGAAGGTACTTACTTCGTATGCGCTGACTTCTATACCCCCGAGGGAAGAACCTACGACCTCGATTTCTGGGTCGTAGAGACCGATCACGGGCTTCGGGTAACCGAGACAACGGTTCACAAGGAAGAGGGAAAGCCCCGTTACACCTGGGTGAAGAAAGACGGTATCTGGAGTCGAAAATCTTTGTCAGATAAATAATGGGAGCGTGTTGGCAGGCTCCGAAACATCGACTGGGTCCATTAAAATACACCTTTACATTTTTTGTACTATTGCCTAATATCTCTATTACCGAGTTGAGCTGCAGGGCGAGTGAATGGAAAACAGCCAGCACCAACTCGGTTGTCTGAGGCTGCGCCAGACATGGTTAGCTGGTTTTGGAAGGACCAGCTATTCCCACCGCTAACTGTATCTTTGCTGAATTCTCGACTTACTCAGCCCTAAACGGGGGTATCTTGATGAAAATAGCGGCAAATCTAAAGGATGGCACCGAGGTAATCATACGTCCGCTGAATAAGGATGACCTCGATCGCTCTTACGCATTCTTTCAGGCGCTCCCTGAAGAAGACAGGACCTATCTCAGGAGAGATGTAACGAAACTGCAGGTAGTAAAACAGCGCATTCGCTCGATGAGGACTGATCGGGTGAAACGTCTGGTCGCCATCTATGAGGATGAGATAGTGGCTGATGGTTCACTGGAATTGGGCGGTATGGGTTGGGAGGAACATATCGGTGAACTGCGGTTGATTGTATTGCCTCACTTTCAGCGTAAGGGTCTGGGAAGACGAATGGCGAGAGAGCTCTATCTGCTTGCCGCCAAGGAAAGGGTCGAGGAGATTGTCGTGAAGATGATGAGACCTCAGGTAAACGCTCAAAAAATTTTTAAGAGGCTTGGTTTTTCCGAGGACGTGACGCTTCATGATTATGCAAAAGACCTCAGCGGTGCGAAACAGGATCTCATAGTGATGCGCTGCAGCCTCAAGTCTCTATGGAAGGATTTAGAGGACTACTACGCCGATTCGGATTGGCAGCGCACGCGTTAATCTCTCCCCATTTTATTCTACTGCAGTAGATATTCCAGATGTGAATGGTAGTACATCTATGGAAATTGAATGATCCAGAGGTTACTTTGAAGAGGTCGTCATTGATAATGCTCCT
>CAYTWO010000014.1:0-34186 GCA_964442125.1 uncultured Gemmatimonadota bacterium | reverse complement strand
ATACTACTCACGTAAGTTATGAAAATCTGAACGGATTTTCTGGGGAAACTCCTGGTAGTTCTAAATCAAAAATAAATGGTGACTGTCCCTAATTAAAAGGAATTGAAATAAACGACCACCGCGTCTCTATTACAAGACGAGGGAGGAAATCCGAGCCTATCGGAAAATTTCAGTTGAGAAGAGACTCACATGGCTGGAGGCCCAGATGGAATTTTTCCACTGTGCTATGTCCGATAAAGCCAAGCGCGCTCGAGACAGGCTCATGAACGGCGAGGTCCATTGATGGAGAATCGAGAATACGAGTCTGCCCAAATCGTGGACTCCCTGATCACAAATGATGAAGAGCCCGCGAAAGCGGGTCGAGAGGACGAAATACATGGGAAAATAACCGGGGGTCGGCTTACCGACGAAAGGTATATGTCACTCCGATCCTGTGGGAGCTCCCAAGGTTCGAGGTGAAAGGTACGTACGCGTAATCGACCACGAAGTCCCGGTAATGAGCACCGAATCCGGTGGCGAAGTCCCGTGTATCCGAATTGGGGTTCATGCCGAGCCTTCCACTGATATACTCACCATAATACCACTCGCCACCAACGAATGTCTCGAAGTCTCCACCCCTCATACTCTCCATATCAAAAGAGAGAACAAGGCGACTCCCCACTGCCGGCATGTCGCGCCGGTAGGCCAGCCCACCCCTGACGCTGAGAGGAGCATCGAATGGCTCATCGATGAATTTGAGTGAAGGGCCAAGGTTCCGTACAGCCAGACCTGCTGAGAGGCCATCAACCGGTCCAACCGTTACCTCCCAGATTGCTCCGACATCGAAGAGGAAACCGGTTGCCGTCTCTATATCTATGTCCGACATTATCCCTTTAGCCGTTGCCCCAAGGCTAAGGTCTTCCAGGACAGGATATGCAACCGAGATACCAAGGGAGAGGTCAAAAGGTCGAAATTCTCCGAGAAGAGCCCCCGAATCGTCTCGCTTTTCAATAGTTCCTATGTCAAAAATGTTGAACGACCCGGCTACCGTCCACTCTCCGAATTGAGTCACGGCAGACACATATTCCTGTTTCATGTCGACTATGTAAGCGTTGTGCGCAAACAGTATCTGTGGCCCTACCCTGCTCAGGCCCGCCGGGTTCCAGTACGCCGCCGAAGCATCATCCGCCACCGCTACGAAAGCGCCACCCATCCCGCTTGCCCTAGCGCCTACCGGGACGTTAAGAAAATCCAATCCGTTCACTACTTCTGCTATTCCCGAGCCATGGAACATTAGCAGTAATATGAAGGTGATCAAGGTTGGAACAGAGACCTGAATGCCAGTTTTTGTCGACACGGAAGATTCTCCTTTACTGATCATCACTTGACAACCGCTGCCTTCTTGACGAGGTGGTCATTTACACCGTTCGTCTTTTCAATCGATATTCGTAAGATATAGATCCCGCTTGGTACATCTGTGATATCCCAGTTTAAGATATGTCTGGCATCGGGTTGCAGGAACGACGACGATGGGGGCACTATCTTCTGGTAGTGCCGTCCGGAGATGGTATAGATGTCCAGGCTGAGGTCGGATATCGTCTCGTCAAGGCTATAGGTAACCTTGACCTGATTTGTCTCGTCCCTTCCAGGTGCTGGATTAGGATAGATGATAAAAGTGTCACCTGCAAATGCAACGGGTATCCCCTGGCTCTCTCCGAGGCTATCCCCGTTCGCTGAGGAATGGAGATTGTCCTTACCCTCCTGAGCCCAGGAGATAACAGCACTGCTGGCCGGGACACCTAGCTGCCAGCCATACACCATCCCCCTTTCATCTGCTGAAAACAGGGCAAGAGTATCACCCGGACTCCTGCCGACAAACGGGCTGCTCAGTCCCTTGGCGCCGAGTGGAAATCGCATATATGGTGTCGCGTTCGAGCTCAGATCGTAGGCATAGAGAACATTGTTTCCCGTCCCGAAGATAATCTCCTCTTCACCGTTACCATCCAGATCAGCGAGTATCGGGTGTGAGAAAAAGTCACCCGACACAGTGGAAGAGACATATTTCGGAAAATGATCCACGCTATTAATACTGCTCCCGCTGGTGTTGGAGCGATAAACAGAGATCTTTCTCTCACCATCGACCAGTGCTACCATCTCCGTGAATCCATCCATATCGATATCACCGAGACTGATCGGAACCTTTATCGTGCCACCGGTATCGAGAGGTTCAACGCCAAAGGGTTCTCCATTCGATGTGAACACATAAATGCGCCCTGAAAGCGAGCCGATTACAACCTCGAGGTCCCCGAGTGTCTCTGATATCCCATCCCGGTCACGGTCGCCATCACGGTCAATGTCTCCAAGGCTCGGAGATACACCGAACGACTCACCGCTCACGCTCTGCGTCCATTCGATAGCCCCGTTCTGATCGATTCTGTAAATGAAGCCGGAGTTTGTTCCGATTACTATACCAACGTCCCCGTTCCTGTCGAGATCACCTGCAGATGGGGTCGACTCAACCGATCCATCGATTGAAACAGGCCATCCCGGTGTCACCGACCCATCCGGCTCGATCGAAAAAAGCTCACCATCCGATCCATCCTCCGGGTTCGTGCCTACAATGATCCTGTCGATGACTCCATCGGGAGGTGAATCGATGTCGATCAGAAGGGGTGAGGAGGTTACCCTTTCTCCCAGGCTGACAGGGAAGCCGTCCAGAGCTCCCCACGTTGGATCTGGAGGTAACATCGGTGACCACCACAGGGCATACACATCACCGTCCTCACTCACAACAACGATCTCCATGGAGCCATCATCGATCAGGTTACCCAGGGCTGGTGTTCCTCTAACCGGCCGATCGAAATCATAGAATGGCCTGATTTCTCGATCCTCACCGGTAAAATTCCTGCCATCCGATTTCCATAGAAACAGTTCCCCCACCCGAGTAACGATCGACACCTCCATTTCACCATCTCCATCGATATCTGCCGCAGTGATCCCGTTTCCATCGAAAATCGATGGACCGAGGCTGAAATCAAATTCGTCGGTTTCTTGAACCACGACAGGCCAGCCCGATACCGACCTGGCAAAGGAAAAATCAACGGCCACCAGGGAATCGACCAGGACATCTCCTGACGCGCCCAGGGTAACTGAGCGAAACCCGGATATAGAGATGTCGGTAGTCCCTCCCGTGTAGCTTTCAGAGGAGGGTGAACTGACGGCGGAGAAATCTGTGTTTGGCTCCTCTTTGATCCCCTCAACCTCTCCACCATAAGAATCAAAAGGTGAACCGAAACCTGGATCTATACTTGCCGGTAATGTCGAATCGAGGTGCTGTATTCCATCAGCTTCTTCCAGATCGATACCAGGACGAAAGACATTGCAGTTCACGCAATTATCCGTGTACTGGGGATTGAAATTGTTCCGGATCACCTCGTCATCGATGTGCCAGATCAGGACTCCCGACCCCAACAGTGGATCGTTATAGGCCCGGTTCTCGGCCGGATCGATAGTCAGGATCCCCGGGAGTCCGAAATCGAACTCGGAGTACGCCCCCCCCTCTAACTGGTAGTCATCGTCCATAAGATCAGGCCAGTTATCACCATCGACGTCATCGAACAGGAATTCACCATCGAAGTCGCCGTCACGTAGGCGGTTCTCAAGGAGAAAATACTCCGAGGAGGATATAGGGACACGGATCAGTTTCGCTCCCCCACCCGGTAATTCTATCCCCTTCAGGACCACTCCGCTCGTATCGATTGTGACGGTCATGACACTCTCCCACCCGAGGAAGAGCTTGCACCACGCGATCGGATGGGCTGGAAGCCTACCGGAAGAGTTGAAAAGACCCGACGCCATCAGGCCAAAGTTCCCTACCGCCGGCCTCGTCGATGTATCGGTGTCATTCAGATCTGGCAGACCCAACTCATGACCGTACTCGTGAGCCATTATCCCCAGGATATCGAGATAGACGGCCGATGGATTATAAATACTGTCCTGTATAATCGTCTCCGGAACTATGATCGCGTTTCTAACGTAGAACGTATCACCATCGGTCTCAACCGTTTCTACACCCTGATATTCCGGATCGTTCTCCCCAACATAGGAGCGCATGGCCTCCAGTGGTATATAAGAGGAGAAGAGGTCGTGCGGGGTATCGCCGGGAAAAGAAGGCGGAGGACCGAAGTCTGACTCCTCACCGGCACCAGCGTGAAATATCATCACGGCGTCATAATCGGAGAAATCGATGTCAGAAAGGGTGTCTGCCGCAACAATGGCATCTCTGACGAACTCTGTCTGCCTCAAGCCGAAGAGCTCGTTATCACCGTAATATCCCATCTCCCGGGGCAGCTGAATGATCGGAGTGATATCGGCCAGTATGTCCAGCTCCTCGATCGTAAAGAGTCCTCCTGAGACGGCATCGAAATACTGGGCCATCCAGAGCATGTGCCGTTGATAATAAGCCTTCGACCGGCTGTCGATGTCCGGATCCCTGATGACATAGCCCTGGGCTGCCCTTGCACTGTCTGGATCCGGGTGATAAAAGGGGAGATCGCCAAAGAGCCCTCTACCAGTGGTCAATGAGTCTGTATCTGCCGGAAACTCAGCGAGGATCACTGCGACCCGGTGGGTGACTGGAGCCATGTACGACCTCATTGCCTCCCATGACCTGCCACTTTCCTGAAACTTTCTCGCGGCCTCCGCATCGGCGTTGAAGCCAATACAGTTTGTCCGGAGTTTCACTCCTTCATTCCCCGGATACAGAAATTGTCCATGAAGGAGGTTAACGGTAACAAACATAGCAACGAAACTTATCAGGGCAAAGGTTCGAACTGTAAGCCCCCTCGATTTGAACGAGTTCACTCTCTGACTCCGGTGTCTTTCATTCTTCAATCGAAACCCCTTCATAATCACCTATGACCTAAGTTGAGCGATTCTCTCACTCGAACTGCACGCATCTCTTGCGCGCTAACTCTTTTCAAAAAGCCTCGACATACCCTCTGGGTATGCCTGCGTTTTTTTCAAAGCTCATCGCATCAAGATATCTGCACATTTCTTCCCGACAGAATCGCTCAAATTAGGTATGATAAAATTATCCAAGTTAGTGGGGATACCCGGGATATATCTCAATGTTCCCGGGATATATCCCCTCAATAATCCCTGACAGAACGCTTTATCTCGAGGGATGGCAGGTCGATGAGATTCACCCTGAACTCGAAGTTGAAGCGGTCTTCAGGCAGTTTGACCAAAGATAGTAAAAGTTCCCAACGGTGGAGATCTCTCCGGAGGGTAAGTCTCTGGTTTTGTATCTTTTCCTCATCAAAATTGTACCTGGCAGAGTATGTAAGCCTCCACTTCCAGGTTGGATTGAAGGATATGTTCCCGTACATACTCTGCAGGGAACTCGGGTTCGTCCTCGTCCTCGAAAAGTTATGTGTGAGGGAGAGCATCCACGGTAGATTACTTATCTCTCTCGGTCCAGAGTACTCTCTTTCAGAAACGATATCACTCAATTCGTCTCCGACATCAGACAGTTCCTCAAGATCGATAGATGCTGTTGTATCTGCATCCTCCACACGTCCCCTTCCTCTCAGGGAAAACGTAATCGTCGAAGCGGTGAGGAAGGGATCGAAGGTCTCCCCATCGAAAAGAGAATGAGACATCTGGACAGAAAAATTGAACCTTTCGATGGGTCTCGACTCTAACCGGGTGTTGAGTTGCCCCCACCCCGACTGACCCGCCCCCCGGGCTCTGACGAAGCTGTAAGAAGTAGAATTGATGACACTCAGGAGGGAGAGCTCCTTTTCCTCCTCTCCATCAATATACTTGGCGTCGAAATCGTTGGTTAAATTCAAACCGATAGTATTGACTTCGCCACCCGCTCCGGGGAACCCGGTAAGACCACTGAAACGATCGGAATCGAAATCCGGACGGTAATTATAGCTGAGCTGAGGTGAAATCGTGTGCCGCCAACGTGTCATTGGACCGATCGCAGGTTTATTGAAGATCCCGTAAACGCGCGTGAAGAGGGTGAGAGAACCGTCATATGTTTCCTGATGAACGAATCCCGTACCATCCTTTCTGGTATGGTAATTGGTGCTGTGCAGGTTCAAACGTGGTGTCATATTGAGAACACCCATGATCTTTAGAGGATCAGAAAATATCAGGTTTGTTCGCGAAACCCGGTAGGCTACGGTCTCATCTTCATCCTTTATACGAGTAGATTCAAATCGCGTATTGAGGCTGTAATTGATATCATGATACCATTGATCACCATCACCTGAGACCAGTGAAGAGGAGTTTTTCGACAGGCTGAATATGGGTGCCTGGGTTCGGGTCCTCTCTCGATCGAGGGAGAAATCGTTATATCCCGTAAGAAAATACGAACCCCATGAGGTCCTTCGGTTGTAGGTCGCACGTGATTCAAGGGAACGCTGGAGCACCTCATCGATATCAAAGGATACATCATCGAAGATAGTCCTGTCCGAGGCAAAGTTACCTTCGACAAGCAGGCTGGTCTCCCTGTTGAGGTTGTGGTCGTGCTTGAAACGCAGGAGAGTCCTTCTCGACGAAGTCAATGCATCCTCCGTAAACGAGTAAAATACGTTTCCCCTGTAACGGTATCGGCTCGCATAGCGTCCCTCCCCCCTTATCGACAGCCTGGCACTCTCATAGATGTCGCTCGACACTGTCAGGTCCATATAGTCGTTTACGACAAAGAAGTAGCCCAGATCCCTAACGTTCATTCCTCTCACATCGTCATTGAAGAGCCCGAATTTGGGTCTCAGGAAACCGGATTTCCTCCCCTTCTGGATCGGAAAGATATAGAAGGGGATAAAAAAGACGGGGATGTCGCGCACATAAAAGATAACCGGCCTTGCGACTACCTTGTCGTCTATTGTGAGTTTGAGCTTGGAACAGGAAAAGTGATAATGTGGATCCTCCAGGTCACAGGTCGTAAACTTGCTCTCCTTGCCGTATATATCCCTCTCCCCGACCTTACTGATGACCTCTCCATCGAACAACCACTCGTCATAGGCGGTTGATCCTTCCTCGATCACTCCTTTCTTCTCGTTGATCCGGTAAGTCATCTTAGACCCTTCTACCTTGCTGCCGGCCTCGCTGAGAACCGGTGATCCCCTCGCCCACAACATCCCTGTATCGTAGTCATAGCGGATTGAATCTGCCTCAAGGGTCGTTCCGCCGTAAGCGATCCCTGCTTCTCCCGTGAGATAAATGACCTTCTCGGCAATATGTGACTGGATGACCCTGCCCCAGTATGAAATAGAGCCCTCCATCATTCTCAGGCGGTTCAGAAGCGTATCCGATCGGGCCTCGGTATCGTGGAGAGAATCTGCATCTGATGGAGAAATATCACTCCCAACACCTTCTCCTCGTAGTCCGTGCGACAACCCTGCAAGCAGAAGCAGCACGGTGAGCAGGGTCGATACGATATTTCGGATCAACCTTAACCCCCAGGGAACATGGGCTCACCCCTCTTCCTCCTCGCTGTAATGACGACGGAGATATAGATACTCAACTCGAAGAGCAGGAGGAGCGGTAGGGCCATCATAACCATACTCACAACATCAGCGGGGGTGAGAAGAGCGGACAGAATAAAGATCAGGACAAAGGCGTGCCGCCTCTTCTGCCTCATAAATGCCGGAGTCAGAATCCCAAGCCACGAGAGGACAGCGACTATAAGCGGAAGCTCGAAGACGATTCCAAACGCGATCGATATGCGTGTGGCAAAACTGAGATATTCGCCGATCGTAATCATCGGTTTGAGGCTGGATGTCTGGAAACTGAGGAGAAAATCGAGTCCCAGCGGGAGGACAATCCCAAAAGCCATCAGGACTCCGATCGAGAAGAGGACGACAGATGAGAGAATTGCCGGGAAGAAAATCTTCTTTTCATCCTTCAGCATTGCAGGTGCCACAAAGGCCCAGAAGTGATAAAAAACGACGGGTAGGGATAATATGATACCCAGAAAGAAAGCAACCTTGAAAGTGACGAAAAAAGGTTCAGTCGGGCTCAGGAATGCCAGTTTCTCGTCATCTATATACTGCGATACCGGGGTGATCAGAAAGTCGATAACACCAATATTCTGTGTCAGAATAAATCCGATTATCGTACCAACGAGAATCGCACCGAGACTCCAGAGGACCCTCCACCTTAATTCTTCAAGGTGGTCCAGAAAGCTCATTTCTTTGCTTTCAGATTCCTTCCCTTCACTGGCCGACTCTCCGGTAAGCTCTATTCCCTCCTGATCCATGGTTCTTACTCTCACCCTTGTTGATTCTTTTCTTTCCCTTCACCTTTGGGACTTAAAGGCGTGTCTAAGAGCTCCCGAATCTCGTCAAGAAATTCAGTGGTATCTTTGAATTTTCGGTAGACCGAAGCGAACCTTACATAGGCAATATGGTCCAGCACTTTCAGTCTATTCATGACTTTCTCACCTATCTCAATACTTTTGATCTCTCTGACCTCGAGGTCTTCGAGTCCTTTCTCGATGTCGTTGACAGCCTCTTCCATCGCTTCCATCGTCACAGGTCTTTTCTTGCACGCAGTTACAATCCCCCCAAGCAGCTTCTGTCTATCGTATGGCTCACGGTTTCCATCCCGCTTTACAACCATGAGAGGAATTTTCTCCAGGTACTCGTAGGTCGTGAATCTTTCTCCACACCCCAGGCACTCCCTCCTCCTTCGAATGGCTTTCCCCTCTCGCGATGACCTGGAATCAACAACCTTGTCTTCTTCATGTCCACAGAAGGGGCATTTCATGGTTCAATTCCTTTCCTTATCACTACTCACTATTAACTAATCACCCTATAGCTCCGACATGTAGTCTCTCGACAGGTTAGCTTCCTCGGATCTTGGATATCCATCGATCACTGATTTGAAATACCGCCTGGCCGCGTCAGGATCGCCAAGCTCAAAGTAACATTTTCCTATCTTGAAGAGAGCGCTGGGGATTTTATTTCCCCTCGGATAATCTTCCACAACTCTTTCGAACTCCTCGATCGCACTTCGAAGTTCTCCCTGAGCGTAATGACATTCCCCTATCCAGTACTGGGCGTTGTCCATGAGTTGACTCCCGCTGGAATTATCGATAAACGCTCGAAAACCCTCTATAGCAAGCTGATAGTCTCCTCGAGTCATGTCTAAAAATGCCGTGTCATACGTGATCCTTTCATCGATGGACCCGATTTCTCCTTCAACCCCTTCGCTCTCTTCCGAATCAACCGTCATCGATTCTTCAGTGGTTGGTTGAGGAGGCGTGATCTCTCCCTCTTCTACCTGTGATCCGAATTCGAAGAGGGTCTCATCCTCTTTCTCGGAGAGTCTGTTCTCCATCATATAGATCTGTTCTTTGAGACTCGAAACCTCGGCCAGGACATCGGCCCTGGCGGTCATTATCAGGTCATGTTCGACAAGGATGAGCTCCTTAAGTGATTCGATCTCCTGGAAGATTTCATCATTCTTCACCTGCAACCCCGTCATACTCGATTCAAGATCGATAGCCTGCTGCCGTGTCGCACACCCCTGTCCAATCATGAGAATCAAGACAAGGAGAAGGAGAGATCCCTCCTTCATTAGCTGTAGGTTGTATAATCTCATTCTCCATCACCGCCTTTATACCTTTTCTGGCGTGGAGACCACGCCGGTGAGGTGTTTCCACCATTGTAGGTCAAGCGCCTCAATCCAGTTCCGTCCCAGTTCATGACGTAAATTTCGTTCTGTCCATCTCGATTCGATGAGAAGACAATATGCAGTCCATCCGGAGACCACGAAGGATGGGTGTTGTTGCCCACGGCAGTCAACTGCCGGATCCTGCCGCTGAGAATATCCAGCGTATAGACATCAAACGTTTCACCTCTCTCGCGAGACACAAAAGCGATCTTGTCACCGAGCGGTGACCATATGGGAGTATCGTTATAAGGATTCGTCGTTGTCAGACGTCTCAAGTTACTCCCGTCGGAGTCCATGATGTAAATATGCGGATTGCCGGCCCTGTCGGATGTAAAAACGATCTGCTTCCCGTTCGGTGACCACGATGGTGAGGTGTCGATCGAAATATTATAAGTCAATCGCCTCAAGACTGAGGTCTTGTAATCGTAGCGGTATACTTCAGAAGCTCCGTCTTTGCTCAGGGTCACCGCCAGATAACGTCCATCAGGCGACCAGGATGGTGCGGAGTTGATGCCGGGGAAAGAGAGGAGCGGCACCTCAGCACCGTTCTTGAGGTCTTTCAGGTAGAGATTCGGGTTATCATCCTGATAAGAGGTAAAGGCTACCTTTTCCCCGTCCGGAGACCAGGCGGGTGAGAGGACTATAGATTCGCTGTTGGTCAGCGGATGGAGATTATAGCCGTCATAATCCATCATGTAGAGCTCCTTCACCCCCCCTTTTTCGACCAAGTAAGCGATTCGTGTCTGGGACATCCCCTTCTCTCCCGTTATGACCTCGATGACGTCATCCGCCATTTTATGCACAGTCCACCTGAGCGATTCCATATTTGTCTGGTATTCGCGGTGGGCGATCTCCTTAAAGGTCAAGAGGCTGTAAATGCCGGCCTCAAGCCGCAGATCGTCCCCTTTTCCACTAATCTCACCTTTGATCAAAAAACGGGCTCCGCTCTCCTTCCAGATCTCGAGATCCTTGTTCGCTTCCACAGAACCACCACCAAAATCCTTTTCCCTTCCCTCGACCAGGCGGAAATAGAGAGAAAACTGAAGGTCCCTCTCGAGAACTGCTTCCAGCAAACCTGAGATCTCCCGTGACAACCCACTCTCTTCGATCCGGGAATTGAACCGTTCGATACCGATAGCTATCCTTCGATCCGTGGACGGGTATATCTCCAGACGGATCTCCTTCTGCCCCCAAAGACACAATGGCAATGCGAGAGATCGGAGACAGAATACGGACAGTATGATTCCAGTAAAGAGATATCTATTGATCGAACCGGTTTTTACCGAACACTTCACAATCATATCTTATTCTCTGGCCGATAAAAAGTCACAATGAACTCCCAGAATGTCACTCCTATACCCCTCGGGCAGTTCCGGGAACGGATTGGAGGCCAGGACGGCTCTTCTCGCCGCCCTGTCGAAGGCTGGATACCCCGAGGAATGTTCAACACCCACATTTATTATATCACCAGAAGCTGTTATCTGAAAAAAGATCGTTGCCTTCAGCTTAACGTCTCCCCTCGACGAATAGGGATTATGGAAATTCAGCTGGAGTCGACGCTGAATAATCGCGAAATAATACGGAAATTCGAATTCCTTCCCCTCGACTCGAATTCCCCCGATACCACTGACTCCTTCCTCCTCAACAACCGGTTCTGTCTTTTTTGCTACTTCGACTTCCTTCTCTCTCTCTTCATCGACCCTCTTCTCCCTGGTCTTGATTCTCTCTACCTCAACGGGTGGAAGTGGCTTTATCGGTTCGATCTCTCTTACCTGTTCTTTCACATCGAGGGCCTTCAGCGAAGTGACCGCAGGAAACTCCAAAAGCTTCACCGAGTAAACCATCGTCTCGAAATTTGGTTTACCTGATCTAAGGCTGATCAATGCCATCAGCGTGATGACCAGGAGGTGAGCCAGAAAGGAGAGTCTTATCGCCCTTCTCATCGCGGTACAACCTCACCTTTCTCCCATATTCTTCTCCTCAGGCTTTACGACAAGGCCCAGGTTAGTTACCCCGGCTTCTTTGATTCCTCCGATGACTTCAACGACTCTTCCGTACTTTACCTTTTGATCGGCCTTGAGGTAAACAGGTCGAGACGGATCTTCCTCCATCAACTTGTCCAGCCTCGTCCTAAAACCAGTCATGGTAATAGGCTGATTCCCAAGGAAGAGTTCTCCCTCAGAATCGATAATAACCATCAGACCCTCAAAAATTTCCGTCCGCTCAGCCTGCGTTTTCGGGACATCTATTTCAAGGCTGCTCTGCATCAACGGTGCTGTAATCATGAAGATTATCAGGAGAACAACGGTCACGTCCACCAGGTTCGTCACGTTGATATCAGGCAGGTGAGAAAGACCATGATCCCTGTCTTTCATCGGAGTACCTCGCGGATCGCAGCGTTCGTGAATTCTATGGAGAAATTGTCAACCACCTCTATTACACGACGGAGACGACTGACAAAAAAGTTATAAGCGATGACTGCAGGGATTGCTGCCCCTAAACCCGCAACGGTAGTTATCAGGGCCTCAGCGACACCGGGAGCAACCACCTGGATATTCGCTGAACCATATACGCCGATGGCGATGAAGGCGTCCATGACTCCCCACACGGTTCCGAGAAGACCAAAGAAGGGACACACACTCGATGTAACGGCAAGAAAGACTAGATATCGTCTCAGACGGGACACTTCTTCCGTTGATCTCACCTCGAGGACAGCCATGATATTCTGCCTGACAGTGTCCCTGATTCCCACCTCTCCCAGGTCATTTCTGAACGTCTCGAACTCGCGGTATCCCTCCTTCATCATTCCCGAGAGGGGTGAAGCTGTAATCGCCACACACCTGTCGAAGATATCATGAATCTGCTTTCCGGACCTGAACAGGCGCAGGAAACGGGCATTAGCACCCTCCACCCTCTTGAAAGTCCTGTATTTGTGAATTATGACCGCCCATGCCATGACGGAAAAGCAGAGGAGTATCAGGAGAATTACCTTGACGAATGATCCTGCATCAAGGACCATACGAACAACACCGTTATTTGTCGAAACCAGGTAGAGATAGAAAAATACCAGTGGCAATTATCCACTCTCCATTCTAATAACCGAGTTGAGCTGCAGGCCGAGTGCAAGGAGGACTGTCTGCGCCAAAGATCACCCCCTGCTTTGATTTTTCGACCCTCATCCCTCCCACCGTTCCCTGAACCAGTTGTAGGTAATTTCTAATCCTTCCCTGAGTGATACACCCGGCTCCCATCCAAAATGTTCCTTTACCTTGCTGTAGTCGAGGTAATTTCTTGTGAGCTCACCGGGGCGGGCTGGAGCATAGTTGGGTCGATGATTAGAATCTGTGATGGCGTTGAAATGTTCAGCCAACTCGTTTACCGATGTCGGCACTCCGGTCCCCACGTTAAAAGCCTGGTCATCCGGGGAGTCGGGTTCATCCGACAGTTCGGCACCGCTGACCAGCAGGTTGAGCCTCGCGATATCACCGACGAATACATAATCTCTCTGCTGCTCACCATCTCCGAATATCGTAGGAGGCTCCTCCTCGAGGTGATTTTTCGAAAAGATCGCCACAACTCCCGCTTCACCGTGAGGGTCCTGCCTGGGACCATAGACGTTGCTGTAACGCAGCGTAATACACTTCATATGCCAGAGCGTACGATAATAAAAGAGATATGATTCACTTGTATGCTTTGAAACACCATACGGAGAAAGGGGGAGTTTCGGTAAGGTCTCAACAGCGGGAAGCCGGTCTGTATCCCCGTAAACAACCCCTCCTGATGAGGCGAAGATGAACCTTTCAACGTCATGCTTCCTGCAGTTTTCCAGGAGATTGAGAATGCCCATGATGTTGATCCTCGCGTCGAGCATTGGATCGTTAACTGAAGTCCTGACATCGATTTGAGCGGCATGATGGTTCACAAGATCGAAGCCACCCGTGGCGAAAACATCTTCCAGGGCGCTGTCCGTAATATCCATTTCGATAAACTTTGCCCCCTCGGGGACATTCTCTCTCTTCCCACTCGACAGGTTATCAATCACGGTGACCTCGTGCCCTGCCTCGAGGTAAACATCCGCGATGTTCGAGCCGATAAAACCGGCACCTCCCGTCTGTAAGACCTTCATTCCTAAATCCCTCCTGATGTTCTACAGCTTGATGATCTTTTCGCTCTCTCCTTCGATGCCCACCGTCGCGTTCCTCGTATCGATGATTAACGAGGAATTCTTCACAATCATTTCGTAATCGTAGTCGGAATGGTTCGTGGTAATCGCAGCGCAATCGACTGACTTCAGCAGCGTGGTGGTCAACTCCTGCGATTTCAACACCATATTCTCCAGGCTCACTTCACTCACATATGGATCGTTGTAAATGACCTTACCCTGTTTCTTGAGCAGAAGCCTCATGACATCAAGGGACGGAGACTCTCTCGTGTCATCGATATCTTTCTTGTACGAAATACCGAGTATCAGGATAGTTGAACCATTTATGCTTTTCCTCTGCCTGTTTAATCCGCGTATTATCTTCTCTACAACAAAACGGGGCATGCTGGCGTTGATCTCCCCGGCAAGCTCTATAAAGCGAGTGTCGTGGTCGAGGTTTTTTAATTTCCAGGTGAGATAGTGAGGGTCTACCGGCAGACAATGCCCCCCGATACCCGGACCTGGATAGAACTTCATATATCCAAAAGGTTTGGTCGAAGAGGCATCAATGACTTCCCACACATCGATACCCAGTACATCACACATTTTCGCAACTTCGTTGGCCAGGCCGATGTTCACGGTTCGGAACGTGTTTTCAAGCAGCTTAACCATTTCGGCTGTTCTTGTGTTAGAAACCGGGATCACATTGTCAACTACATGTTCATAAAAAAGTCGTCCGTAATGGAGGCAGTTCGATGTAACACCTCCGATGATTTTAGGGGTGTTAACGATAGTATACTCTTTATTCCCGGGATCGACCCTTTCCGGAGAAAATGCAAGGTAAAAATCATCTCCTACCTTGAGGCCTGATTCCTCGAGGATCGGCAGGATGAGCTCTTCAGTGGTCCCTGGATACGTTGTGCTTTCCAGGATCACCAACTGTCCAGGTCGTATTTGATCCTTCAGGTTGCGGGTTACCGAAAGTATAAATGAGACATCCGGATCCTTCGTCTTATTCAACGGAGTAGGAACACAGATCGTCAGGATATCCGCTTCATGTAGAATCCTGGGTGATGTAGAAGCCATCAACTGCCTATTCCTGACCAGAGGCTCGATCTGACTATCGGGAATATCCATGATATATGATCGACCTCTGTTCACCTGGTCGACCTTCTGCTCGTCCACGTCAAACCCTGTCACCGTGTATCCCGACTGTGCGTATTCCACCGCCAGCGGTAAACCGACATATCCAAGGCCGATCACGGTGACCTTCGCAGAATGCGTTTCGATTTTCTCCTTCAAATCCATCGCCGCTATTTCCTGAGTTTGCTTCGAAACTACCTCGTGATGATGATATCGAGGAGATAATCTATATCTACAAATGAGCGATGTCAATCGACTACAATTTCTGAAGATTCCCAAATTTCTCTCATTGATTCACACTGAAACATACACCTCGAGTGAGCGTAAAGCCTTTCCGGGGCACCCCAGCATGTAAGGCACAACTATACGGTGGGATGGATCCCTCACTGGGACGGGCATCCTCCGTGATGCATTCAACATGTGGGATGCCCTTGGGTGTAAGGGCCCTCCATCTTGTGACGATATCCCTGCCCTGGCCTGGACCTTTACACACACCCTGCTCGGGATCACATCCCACCGTAGCTACCGATCTATATCAATAATAGGTGCGGGGTGGACTGTTAACTGCTACCTGCTAACTATTGCAGAACGGGTCAAAAAAGGCGATCCCATTAACAATAGATGCAGGTTACCATATCCCTTGATAAAATAAAGATAATTGATTATATTTGCTGCACTTTACTGGAAAGGCCATCTGGTTCAGGATATTGGTCGCGTCATTCATTTTCTTGAATTGAGCGATAAATAGCTCCTGAGGATATACGTGAGGTTACTTTTATGTCTAAAAAATGCGAGATCTGCGGCAAAGGACCAATTACCGGGAACAACGTCAGTCACGCCAACAACCGAACTCGAAGGCGCTGGCTTCCAAATCTCCAGAAAATCTATATCACAGATGGGAACACCCGCAGAAAAGCTCGTGTCTGCACCAGATGCATCCGTTCAGGTGCGTCGCTCAAGGCTTCCTGACGCTATCATACCTGCTCTCTGATATTCCCTGAACAGCCATCTCTTTTCAATTCCGTGATCCACAAAATCCCATGGAAATATCTCTTCCTCTGACCTGTCCCTGTACAGATAGAATTGACTGTCGATACCGTAGCGCCTCATAGAAATCTTGAGGGATGAACCTCCTCTCACGGCATCGACAAGGCACTTTGATAGTCGTCGATCTCCCCTCGACAAGATAGCCTGGTTGACCGCCTTGCGGATCGAACCAACCTTCACGGTGATGCCTTCCACCCCTCTCAACTTTTTCTTGAGGTAACCGATCTTGACGCGGAGCGATTCTTCGCGCTCCAATGGAGACCACTGGAACGGAGTAAAAGGCTTGGGTATAAAAGGATTGATTTTCAGAGATATCCTCGTTACTGGTCGATGACGTCGAATAACGCCCTTGATCTTCTTCACGAGATCGACGATCGCCTCTATGTCTTCATCTATCTCGAATGGGAGTCCGATCATAAAGTAGAGCTTGAGTGAACCTATCTTGCTCCTCCCTATGACCTCTATCGACTCGAGAATATCACCCTCGTCCAAAGATTTCCGAATTATCTCCCGCATCCTATGCGAACCGGCTTCCGGAGCGCATGTCAGCGTTTTCACATCAAGTCGTGACAGAAGTTCAACCACACCATCATTGATGCCATCCAGCCTGAGCGAGGATAGACCAACCGTACCCCCCTTATTTGCAATGTGTTCCAGAATCTCGATCAAGCCGGGGTAATCAGAGAGAGCAGAACCAATCAGCCCTATCTTTCCAATACCGGTCGGAAAGAGACGGTCGATATCCATTTTCACCTCATCCAAGGCACGTTTTCTAGGTGGACGATAAATGAAACTCGCCACGCAAAATCGACAACCCCTGCCACAACCAGTCCCTACTTCGACCAGAGGCATTTCGGCGAAATGGGAATGAGGGCTCAGAATACGAGGGCCATTATCTCCACCGTGATCAGACCAGGCTCGCCTGACCCGTGGTTCCCTTTTCCCCATATAGCTGAAAGACCCTATCTTTCCGTCATCGGAACATTTGACTTCCAGAAATCGTGGGACATAGAATCCATCTTCACTGCCCATCGCCTCGAGGAAGTCATTTTTGCCCCGACAGGAACCAGATATTACTTCGAGCCATTTCTCGACAACAGTTGGTATCAGTATTTCACCATCACCAAGGGCGAAGAGGTCGATAACAGTGGAGAGCGGCTCCGGATTCATGAAGGCACATGGTCCACCGGCAAGGAGTACCGGGAATCCATCACCCCTTTTCTCGGTTTCAGGCTCGATTCCTCCGGCTAATAGCATCCGGATAATATTGGAGTAGTCATCTTCGAAGGAGACCGAAAAGGCAACGAGGGAGAAAGAAACCAGGCTTCTTTCTCCCTCCAGGCTTACCGGCTGTTCATTAAATGACCACAGGAGACCCGGGTCCCAATAGAATCTCTCACAACGAACTTCTTCAAATGAATTAAACAGATGATATATGTATTGGAAACCGAGGTTACTCGTACCGACCTCATAAGTGTTGGGATAGACGAGCGCGACCTCAAGGGGATGCGAACCATGTTTGATGACGCTTCCCCTCTCCATCTCCAGGATCCTGCGCCTCTCCTCTTTGCAGATGATCCTTGTCCTCCTTTTCTTCGGAGTACGCTTCCGAACCCTGAACTCACCTGAAGGAAAGGAAGAGGGCTTGGCAACAAGCCTTTCTCTACTGCTACAACCCATCAATTATCACTCTTCACTCCCCTCTTTCTTCTCTCTGGCTATCTTATCCTTATATCCCTCGAGGCTCTTGTTCAGGCAATCGATAAGTTCGCTCGCTACCCTGATTACCTGTCCATCAGTGAAATTGTGTTTCCTGAGTTCTCTGAAAACCGCTCTTGCGACAAGGACAGAGACCCTATCCGGTCGTTCGGCCAGCGACTCAGCATCGAGCTGTATAGTTATCATTCACCCTCCTGCTTATTTGTTTGGATTACCCGATCTCCGATCATTACCTTTGAAGAATTGATAATAGAGTGCCAGAAACAATAGAAACAGAATGACAAAGATATCCAATATCCCTGCCCAGTTCTTGAGGACGTCGATCGTTCTCTCGATTTCTTCCCCCCTGAATTCCGACAGAATCCCGTCGAAAAGGATAATCTGTCCGACAATAAATGGGCAGACATATTTGATGAGGACATTCCACATCCTGGCAACAGAAAATTTCGGGTTGCCCTTCCTCGCTTCATCGTTGGCATCATGGATACCCCAACCCCATCCAATAAAGATGGCAATGAAAAATCCTCCTAAAGGGAGAAGATAGTTGGCCGCTATATGGTCGACCAAGTCGAAGAAATTCCACCTGAAAATTACCAGGTCGTTCAAGACGCCCATCGAAAGGGCTGAAGGGACGCCAATCAGGAAGATCAATGTCCCGAAGCAGAGGACCGCTTTCGAACGCGAATACTTCTTTTCGTCCACGAAGTACGCGGTCACGACCTCGAGCAGGGATATCCCGGATGTCAGCGCCGCAATGCTCAACAGAAAGAAAAAGAGGGGTCCAAATATCACTCCTCCCGGCATCTCGACAAACACGGCAGGCAGGAGGACGAAAACCAGACCGGGACCAGCATCCGGCTCTTGCCCCATCGCGAAAACGGCCGAAAAAATAGCTATTCCAGCCATCAAGGCGATCCCGGTGTCCAGCAGAGAAACAAGGAATGCCGACCGAGGCAGGTTGTCACGACCCGTCAAATAACTACCGTAAGTAATCATGGCACCCATACCGAGGCTAAGAGTAAAAAAAGCATGACCGAGTGCAATCAGGACCGACTCCGGTCCGAGTTTGCTGAAATCTGGTTTTAAAAAGAACTCGAGACCGGCCATCGAACCATCCAGTGTTACACCCCTGATGATCAGCAGGACAAGGATCAACAGAAGGGTCGGCATCAGGATTCGGCTCCAACGCTCGATCCCGATTTTGACCCCCTTGATCACTATCAGCATGCACAATCCCATAAAAAGGGCATGATATCCCAGAGCCACCACAGGATCTGCTGCAAATTGACCAAAATGTACCCCGATCGCTTCCGGTTTTTCCAGTTCATAGAACACGCCCCTCACCGATTCGAAAATATACCCGATCGTCCAGCCACCCACCACACTGTAGTAGGACAGAATAAGAAATCCGGTGAGGACACCCATTCCACCTACAAGATACCATTGAGAACCAGGCCTGATGCTTTTGAAGGCTCCGACAGGATCTTTCTGGCTCTTTCTTCCAATAATAAATTCTGCCAGCATGATCGGGAGTCCTACGACGACGATACAGATCAGATAGACGACTACAAAGGCCCCGCCACCGTTTTCTCCGGTGATATAGGGAAATTTCCAGATGTTCCCCAACCCGATTGCGGATCCAGCTGCGGCCAGTATAAACCCCATTCTAGAACCCCAATGTTCTCTTTTCATATAACCTTTTCTCAATGGTAAGTTTACCGAAAGAAAACGATCATCGAGCAGTGGCGGTCTTCAGCACAGAAACGAATATAAGGCAGGATCGCTGAACGGCGGCGGATGCTCAAAACGGGAGATCATCTCCCTTTTCGCCGGATACATCGGCAACCTCGGCATCTGATTTATCCCCGGGATCCGATCCTTCCGAACCCTCTCTCGAACCGAGCATCAGCATCTGGGTAGCTATGATCTCCGTCACCCTCCGCGTCTGTCCGTTTTGATCTTCCCAGCTCCTCGTCTGCAGACGCCCCTCAATGTAGACCTGCCTTCCCTTTTTCAGATACTCATCGCATATTTCGGCCAGACGATTCCACGCCACGATCCTGTGCCACTCGGTGCGGGTTTCCTGTTGCCCATCCTTATTGGTCCACGAATCGGTCGTCGCAATACTGAAGTTTGCGACCGGACTTCCATTAGGTGTATGCCTCAACTCGGGTTCGTTCCCGAGATTACCCACAAGGATAACCTTGTTGACACCACGACTTGCCATTTTTCCCTCCCTGTTCCTCCTGGAACATTTACCCTGTCAATGGAGGAGACTACTCATCCTCCAGGTCACGATACTCAGCGTCTTCAATTTCGTACTGGCTCAAATCCAGTTCTTTGCTCTCTTCCTTTTCCCTCACGATTCTGGTCTGATCCCGAGACACGAAAAAGCGACGGATAAAAGTCCGAACCAGATAAAATAACATGATGATAACTAATATACGAAACAACATGGTCTGTACCATAAAGTATTAGAGGGAGGGCGAGTTTTATCCCCATGGGAAAAGGTAAAGATCCGGGCAGAGGGTGGCAAGGAGATTCTTACTTTATATTATACTTTTTGCGCTTTTCCAGCAAGGTCTTTCTGTTAATCCCCAGGATCTTGGAGGCTTTGGTCTTGTTCCAGTTTGTATATTCGAGAATCCTTTCGATATGCTCCTTCTCAATCTCGTCGAGGGAGAGATGCTTGAGACCAGGATCACCCTCCCTGAGGGTGACAATATTGATCAGGAGGTTTTCAGGCTCAATAACATCTTTCCTCGCCAGCAGAACGGCCCTTTCAATTACATTCTCCAGCTCCCTGTTGTTTCCCGGCCAATGATATGCCCTTAACAGGTCGAGGGCGTCCTGATTAATACTCTTGACGTCCCGGTTGTGTTCCTCGTTCCAGTGAGCAATATATTTGTTCACCAGCGGAAGGACATCCTCTTTCCTGTCCTGCAGCGGTGGTATGAATATGGGCAGGATGGATAACTGGTAGTAAAGGTCCTGTCGAAATTTTTCCTCAATCACCAGTGCGCCTAGATCTCTGGTGGATGAACAAATAATTCTCACATCGATTTCCTCTTCGACACCTTCACGGTCCAGGGTGCCATGCTCGATGTAATTGAAGAGCGGTGTCTGCGCTTGCAGAGAGAGATCCTCGACATCCTCCAGAAAGAGAGTCCCGCCACGGGCTAGATCGATCTCACCCGGCAGGATCGAATCCCGTGGACCCTTAGTGCTCAACCTGCCACCAAACAATTTCTGCTGTTGAACGTTTTTTGGAATGATGCTGCAATCGACTTTAATAAATGGCTGATCTTTTCTTGTACTATTGTAATGGATACTCTTGGCTACTTCATTGCAGCCCGTGCCAGCCTCTCCATTTATCCAGACAGGCCTGTCATTTTTGCTGAACTCCTCGACTTGAAGATACACTTCGTGCATCGCCCTGCTGATGTAACCATGTGATTCATACGAATATCTCGCTTCGATCTCTTTTTTGAGTCTGACATTCTCTCTGAGGATCTGGTATCGTTCAATGGCTCTCTCGATCTTGATCCGAATTTCACTCTCCAGAATCGGCTTCGTTATGAAATCCTCCGCACCTTCCCTCATCGCGATTACCGCCGCGTTTATCGTAGCAAAAGTTGTAACAATGAATACAGGAAGATCAGGATATTCTTTCTTAACACCCTTCAGCAGTTCGAGACCTGTCATTCCGGGAAGGATGAGATCAGCGATGACAATATTGAAGTCATCCTGACGGATCATCTCAATGGCCTCTTTTCCACTGGATGCCTTCGAGACACTGTATCCTTTTTCGCTTAAAATGACTTCCAGCGAATTGACAATCCTTGGTTCGTCGTCTACCACCAAGATCTTTTTCTTCATGGGCATCCCCGTTCGTTTAATAATCGGTCGCTTGAGGAATATTTTTGAGAATTTAGGGTATATATTACCTCATTTACCGTATCTGTACCATTATACACTATTTTATTCATATAGTCAAGCCAAAAATGAAAATTTATCCTGCCGTGATACAAACCCGTATCCACATCAATATATAGTGGTCTATTGGATAATCCTACAATGTGTTGCGGCTGTTGTCAAGATTATTTTATGAGCTTTATCGAACCCAATAGTTGAACCGCTCTGTTGATATCCTCAACAGGATCCCCAGAACAAAATAGCAGGCAACCAGAAATGAGCCCCCATAGCTTACGAAGGGGAGAGGCAAACCTGTCACCGGCATGATTCCGAGTGTGATCCCGACGTTGACGAAGAGGTGAAAGAACCAGATGGCCAGAAAACCAAACACCATCAGTGAAGAAAATGAACTGAAGTAAACACTCCTCGCTAGTTCTATGATCCTCATGAGGACAAAAAGAAATAGTAGTAGGAAGAGAATTACTCCCAGGTAACCAAATTCCTCCCCGAGGATGGAAAATATGAAATCTGTGTGCTGAGCCGGCAGGAATGCCAGTTTTTTCTGTGTCCCCTCGAGAAGACCTTTCCCAGCAAGTCCACCGGATCCTATGGCAACCTTGGACTGGATGATCTGCCAGCCTGATCCCAGGGGGTCTGTCTCAGGTCTCAGGAAAGTCTGGACCCTTTCCCTCTGATACGGTTGCAACCTCTCCCAGAATGGCACTGTCAGTAAACCCGTTGCCATGTTGACAGCGAGGACAATGATAGAATCAACGAGGTAGGTCCTTCTCCAGACTACGAAGATGATCAGTCCCGCGGTGAAGATCGCCCAGAGAAGGGAATTAAATGCCGTAAGCAAGCTTAAAATAGGAACCACCAGAAAGAACAGGTATGTAACAGGGGTGCCTGACCAGAATAGTGTGCCGAGAAGGATCGCGACGAAAACGACCGATGTGCCGAGATCGGGTTGAAGAGCAACGAGTGCAGCCGGTATGAAGATTAAAATACAGGGTAAGATCATACCCTTGAAGGAATCAACGGGTGTTTTTCTGTTACCAAGGTAGCAAGCAATAGCCATAACGGAAAAGATCTTGGCAAACTCCGACGGCTGGATTTGCACGGGGCCGATCTTTATCCAGCGCGACGCTGCGCCTCCTACTCCGCCCTTCAAGATGAGGGTAACCAGAATGCAAATGCTCAATGCGTAAAGAGGGTAAGCCATCAATTCCCACCATTTTATAGGAATGGTGAACGCAGTCATGCAAACAGCCATTGCGATTGCCCACCACACAGCCTGTTTGGTATAGAGGTCACCGATCGCTTCAGATTGACCTCCGTCACCGGCTGAATAGATCAGGAGAATGCCCGAGGCCGTCAGGAACATGATACCCATAAGGAGATACGGATCACCACTCTTCCAGATCCTTGCTATCATCAGCTCATCCCCCCTTCTTCCCCCTCCTGGCTCCATTCACCTGAGATCTCCAGATACTTTTTCAGAATCCGACCAACAAGAGGTGCTGCTGCCGTACTGCCATGACCGGCACCTTCGATGATAGCAACCGCGAGCAGCTCTGGATTGCTAACCGGAGCATAACCGACGAAGATTGAATGGTCCTCCCCGTGAGGATTTTGGGCAGTACCGGTTTTTCCTGCCATTTCAACATCTGCAAGCAATCCTGCGTACCGGCCTGTCCCTTTTTCTTCCGCGACAACCCCGATAAGGGCCTTCTGGAGCGGTTCAATGAGTCTTGCGGGGATTTTTCCATTTCCACCTACAGGCATATCATCACCCTTGATAAGATGAGGCCTGATAGGATTACCACCGTTGGCTATCAGGGCATAAAACGCGGCAAGCTGAAGGGGTGTCACGAGCAGTTCTCCCTGACCTATAGAGAGATTCAGGGTAACTCCCTTCCCCCATCCCCCTTTTCCATATCGTCGATTATACCATTCCGAATCGGGTACAAATCCCCTGGCCTCGTTTGGCAGATCCGCACCTGTCACGGTATAAAATCCCAGTTCCTTCGCTCCGTTCAGGATCTCCTTCATACCAATCCTGTTACCGAGCTGGTAAAAATAGCTATCACAGGACTGGACAATGGCCTGATATAGATCCAGCGTTCCATGCCCTTCTTCCTTCCAGCAACGAAACCAGCGATTCCCGAACTGCAACCCACCAAGGCAGGGTATGGGTTCCTTGAAATGCAAATCAACGATTCCCTTTTCGAGCGCCATTAAAGCTATGGCCGGCTTAAAGGCCGATCCCGGTGGATATCCAGCCTGAGTAACCCTGTTGAAAAACGGTGAACCGGGGTCATTCACCATCTTCTGCCACTTCACTGAACTTACCCCAGTGACCAGAGTGTTCGGATCATAATCGGGCCGACTGATCAACGCCCTGATTTCTCCATTCCTTGGATCCAGGCAGAGTAGAACCCCTTTCCTGTCCTCCGGGAATAACCTGTACGCTTCCAGCTGAAGAGCAAGATCTATCGTGAGATCTATATCTTTCCCCCTCTGAGGTTTAACCGGTTCCCTTCCCATGAACATCCCTATCTCCCTTCCCCGGGCGTCTACCTCCACGAAATATGTGCCGGTTCGACCTCGTAGAATCTCTTCGTAAAAAAGTTCCAGACCATCCCTACCAACAAAACCCCATCCATTCGCAGGAATGTTAGGGTGTTTTTCCCAGTCAGCAGGGGCTGATTCTCCGACGTAACCAATGAGATGAGACAGTTCCTGTCCATAACGATAGTACCGCAGCGGCTCGGATCGGATCAGAAGCCCGGGTATCAATCCTTTGTGCTCTTCCAGAAAAGACCTGACACCAATATCGACATTATCCGTTACTTTGACCGGACTAAAAGAGTTCTGGGAGAGCCTGCTCTCCAGATCCTTTTTCCTGCTCTCGCTCAGCGGAAGGACTTCTTCCAATCTCTGAAGTACTTCATCAACAGGATCTCCCCTCAGGGGGATCAGGTAGAGGGAGTAGCTGGGAATATTTTCTGCCAGTATATTGCCCCGATGGTCCTTGATCAGGCCCCGAGGAGCAGGAATCGATATTTTTCGTAGCCGATTTCGATCGGAATGAAGACGGTATTTTGAAGATTGGAACACCTGGAGTTGCAGTGCGATCAAAGCGAGCAATAGAAAGGCACAAGAGACAAATATCTTCGCGATTCGTGCCCTGAAATTCCTCAGGTCACGGATCTGACCCCGATTAAATCCTCCTGCACTGCTCCATTGATTCACCATGATCCACCCATGACTATTCCAGAACGAGGCTATCCGTGATGATAAACAGGACAAGGGCAAGTCCGGCGGAATAAATGATAGCTACAGGTGCCTCTAAGAAAAATCTGGAGATAAATTCCCAAGGAGAATCCCAAAGATAAAAGAGGTAATATATAATCTCGTGCAGCGCTTTCAGGATCGCTACAAGAATGACCGCTACAGCCAGCCTGTTTCCGTACAGGGAATTCTTGATGGCAGCTCCAGCCGAACCGGAAATAACCCACGCAAGAGAGTTCAGGCCAATAAAAGAAGTTGCAAAGGAATCAGCTATAATACCCGCAATAAATCCAAGCAGAGCCGTCCACCCCATACCCCACCGTATCGCGGCTACTGCAAGTGTAATCGGAATCAGGTCAGGGAGTGCGTAGACAAGACCGAATAGCGAATGGAAGGAAATCTGCAAGAAAAAGAGAATAAAAATGAGAATGAAGGGAAATAGCTTACGGATCATTCTCCATCCCGACCGTTACGCTCAAATTGCGATTCGTTTCCGACTGTATCCTTACCGCTATTCGAGAAATCAATCCAGAGAGAAGAGAGCGAACCTTCTGTCCTGGTTAACCAGAGGGGGTCTGCCTTGACATATCTCGAATCGGAAAGAATGAAGACCTCCTTCACCTTGTCAAGCCTGACCTGAGGGATGATAGAAGCAACGCGATGAACACCAAGCGGATCTAATTTAATGGATTCAACGATACCTACAGGGATTCCGACGGGAAAAACACCACCGAGACCCGACGATACAACTCGATCTCCAGCCTTCACCTCTGTTCTCAAATTGAGACCTTCGAGATATAACTTGCCTGCTCCGCGAGCCGTTACGATCCCTATTTCTCCACACTCTACGACCATACCACTCACGCTGAATCCGCTCGAAGTGTACAATTCAACCAGGCACAGATCCTGGTCCACTTCAAAAACTTTTCCGACGAGACCATCGGGGGCTAACACGGGCAGGAAAGGAGTTATTCCGTCAGACTTCCCTTTATCGATAACGATACTGATCAAGGGACCGGATAAATTGTAGCTTATTACCCTTGCCGCTACGAACTCAACACCCTTCTCCTTGGAGAAATCGAGGAGATTCCTGAGACGGATATTCTCCTCTTCGATCATCCGCATGGCATTAAGGGCCAGTGAGAGCCGTATGTTTTCCTCTTCGAGTGTTTCAGATCGCCTGACTGCATTTTTATACATCTCAACTTTATCAAGGACTATCTGAAACGGGGTAATGATGGATCTGTTAATCCTGCGGTAAATGAAAAATCCTGCGTCCCGTGGAAGATAGAGGGATACAATCGAAAAGCATAGTAAAGTAATGACAAGAGCTCTCTCGCGGTAAACCCATACGTATTTAAACAGTCTCCGCACCTAAAACCCCTGTTGTACTACTTGCTTGGAATAAGAACGTTCCAATATTTTTCCGGGTTATCCAGAATTTTCCCTGTTCCCCTGACCACACAAGTCAGTGGTTCTTCATCGACATTTATTGGCAGTTTCGTTTCTTCGTGAAGGAGGACGTCTAGACCTCTTAACATGGACCCCCCACCCGTCATGACTACACCACGATCGACAATGTCCGATGCGAGTTCAGGTGGCGTCTTCTCGAGAGCGATGCGAACCGCATCGACGATGGCCATAATCGGTTCCTGGATAGATTCCCTGATCTCACTTGAGTGAACAGTTACCGTCTTCGGTATCCCCGTGATGATATCTCTTCCCTTTACATCAATCTCGAGTTCTTCGTTCATCGGGTACGCTGAACCGATATTGATCTTGATGTTCTCGGCAGTCTGTTCTCCGATCAACATATTATAACTTTTCTTCATAAACTGGATCATTGCATCATCCATTTCATCTCCACCCTCCCTGATCGAGGTATTGGCAACGATACCAGACAGGGCAATAATGGCGATTTCAGTGGTCCCGCCTCCGATATCAATTACCATGTTTCCGGATGGCGTCTCCACCGGCAATCCAACGCCTATGGCAGCTGCCATGGGTTCTGCCACGAGGTAGACCTCTTTTGCACCGGCAGATTCAGCCGAGTCTCGAACGGCCCTCTTTTCGACCTCTGTAATGCCGGAGGGAACACAAATGATCAACCTCGGTCTCAATGGGAGCAAGTGATTCTTCAGGACCATCCGTATGAACGTTTCGAGCATCTTCTCCGTGACCTCGAAATCCGCGATTACTCCATCCTTTAGCGGTCGGATCACAACGGTATCCTGTGGTGTCCTTCCAAGCATTTTCTTCGCTTCGTTCCCGACAGCTTTAACGCTCCTCGTCTTCTTATCGATGGCTACGACCGAAGGTTCATTGACGACTATCCCACGACCTTTCACGTAGGCCAGGGTATTAGCGGTCCCCAGATCAATAGCGATTTCACTGGTTGGGCTTAGTAATCTCATCTTTTTTAGAAAATCAAACATCTCTCATCAAACCCCGTATATTAACGTTAATGTGCACCTGATGACCTCCTTACCAGAAAAGGTCATGACAATTGGAGTTTCATGGATTTCAGCTGAGTGATGACCCGTTCACGAACTGTAACCGGAGGAGAAGGATCGATCACAATCCTTCCACCTTTAATCACATCCTCAAAGGCAGAATGGAGTTCAGAACCACATGAACAGGTCTCAGTGGGTGGAAGTCCTCCCCTTGAGGATACGACCGTTACCCGACCGCATTGTCCACAACGGAGAGCGTCCTTTGATCCGGACAACTTCCCACGTTTCGATACCGGTTCTCCTTCAATCTCAACAATATCCAACGAAAAGTCAATGACTGGTGCGTTACTGATCGATGTCCCCACCCCGTAGCCATCTACGATATCGTTCAGGGCAAGTATCTCGTTTTCATCTATCCCGCCGCTTACAAACAATCGGATGGCACCAAATCCCCTGATATCCAGCTCCCACCTTACCTCTTGAATAATCGCTCGAAAATCTCCTTTCCGTGATCCCGGGGTATCCAACCTCATGGCGTAAAGCCTGTCTCCGAGGGCTTCCGCCACCCTTAATGCCTCAAATTTTTCATCCTGAAAAGTATCTATGAGAGATACCCTCTTGATCTCCGGAGATACTATCTCATCGAAAGCCCTGGTTGCATTGACCGTATCGCCCACCAGCAATATCAATGCGTGAGGAATCGTCCCGACCGGTTCCAGACCAAGGATCTCTGCGCTCTTGACGGCTGCGACACCATCAAAACCTCCCAAAAAAGCACTCCGCTCTATCATGGGGGCAATCGAGGGATGCATCCTCCTGGCTCCAAAGCTGAACAGAACCTTCTCTCCGGCGGCGACACGGCATCTTGCGGCCTTTGTCGCGATACCCGAAGCCTGACACAAAAGCCCCAGTATCGAGGTTTCATAAGTCCCAAATTCAAGGTAGTCGCCTTCAATGATGGCAACCGGCTGGTTCGGTCCAAAAATGGAGCCCTCAGGCATCGTTCTTGCCGAGATGTTGATTCCATTCAGCAGCTCAATAAGTTCCTCGACTCCCGCCAGTACAGCCCACTGATAATCATCCGGCAGGTTTCCGGTTGTGACCTCTGCCACAACCCTCTTTCGAACACCAAGATGCTCGAGGACCTTCCTGCTCCTCAAAAAGTAAACATCCGTTACTTTACCGTTTTTGATCTCCTCGCTGGTGGCGATATGCATCAAATTTCAGACCTTTCCTGGTGTCCTGTCACCTTCGCCCTGACTTTGAGTGAATCTTATTTCAGGCTCCTCGACAACAACCTCCATTCTGTTTTCCCTCTCCACCCTGATGAGGAATTCATCTTTCAACCTGATAAACGAACGGGTTGAAGCACTGCCCGGCTTCATCTCCAGGATCGACATGTGTGACATGGGACAACTCATCAATGAATCCGAGCGCTCAATAGTGGTATTCAGGACTTTCTTTCCAAAACTGGCCCGGAGGTTTCCGATGATCTCTTCCGCGGAACTCATCCGATAATCGACAATGCCGAGGAGAATACCCAGAAAATTCACATCGCAATTCATATTCCTCCTCAATTCCTCCTGAACCCTGAGGATTTCCTTGAGTCCCCTGACAGATAGAAACGAAGGGGTAGTCGGTACGAATAAAAAATCCGAGGATACCAGGGCGTTCACCAGAAGGAGGTTCAACATAGACGGACAGTCCAACAAGATAATATCGAAATCTCTCTTGATATAACCCGCTATATTTTCTGACAGCAGGTTCTCCCTGCCCTTTTGGGGTGCCATTTCCAGATCGGCATTGATCAGATCGGCGCTCGAAGGGACAATAAAAAGCCTGGAAACGGATGTCTCCAGGATAGCGTTTTCCATCTTCCGACCCCTCAAAAGGACATCGCTCAGGCTATATCTGTTTCTTTTCGTCTGAGCCCCTAACGAGAAAGTCGCGTCACCCTGAGGTACCAGGTCGATAACCAGGACCTTTCGGCCGTCCATCGCAAGAGCGGCGCCAAGATTTACGACTGTCGTCGTTTTTCCCGTTCCACCCTTCAAATTCGCAACAGATACGATCATAAGGGTCTCGGTCCGCTCGGAGTCGCTGAGATCTCCCTGTACACGAATCAAACCCACCTACAAATTATACCAAAGAAAAAACATTAGACCGGGTACCATGTGTTGGAGATTCTCCTCCAAATCAATCTATCAAGTCAGAGGGATCGAAATAAGCCTGGTTGAAAGCCTCGGATACTCCTGTATGAGTAATTTTCCCCTTCACCAGGTTTAACCCACGCAACAGGGACCTGTCCTCCTTACAAGCGGTTTTCCATCCTTTGTTCGCCAGGTCGAGGACATAAGGAAATGTCGCGTTGGTCAGGGCCAGTGTGCTGGTCTTCGGGACAGCACCCGGCATGTTCGCAACGCAATAATGGACGACACCCTCGACAACAAAGGTAGGATCGCTGTGTGTTGTTGGCCTGCACGTTTCAATACATCCTCCCTGATCGACCGACACATCTACAAGGACCGATCCATCTTCCATGAGCACAAGGTCTTCTCTCGTGACAAGCTTCGGCGCCTTTGCTCCGGTCAGTAAGACCGCTCCGATCAGGAGGTCGGTTGTTTTCAGCGCATCACGGATAGCCTGCGGATTAGAATATATCGGAAAGACATTGCTCTGCATTATATCGGAGAGATACCTCAATCGATCGAGATTTACATCCAGGATCGTCACTCGTGCTCCGAGTCCAGCGGCCATTTTAGCGGCATTCGTTCCCACAACACCACCACCAAGGATCGTAACCTGGGCCGGCGTGACTCCGGGGACCCCACCTAGAAGAATTCCCTTCCCGCCCTTCGTTTTCTCCAAAAACATGGCTCCCTCCTGAATCGCCATCCTTCCCGCCACTTCACTCATCGGAACGAGGAGTGGAAGATCACCATTATCGTACTGAACAGTTTCGTAGGCGATCGCGACACACTCGCTCTCCATAATACCTTTCAGGAGTTTTTCCTCGGCGGCAAAATGATAAAATGTAAAGACGATTTGATCTTCTCTGATCAGAGAGTACTCCTGTTCGAGTGGTTCCTTGACCTTGACCACCATTTCCGCCGTGGAAAAGATCTCCTCCGGTTTATCAATGATTTCAGCCCCCGCTTTAAGGTACTGCTCGTTACCGAAGCCACTCTCACATCCCGCTTCCGTTTCTACTAAAACGGTGTGGCCGTGCCTGACCAACAATTCTACGCCTGAGGGGACGATCGCAACCCTGTTTTCATCGCTTTTGATTTCCTTAGGAACTCCTACTATCATTTTGTTCCCGTCCTTTTTTGCGGGACATCTCATCAAGAGCCGCCTTCCGGCTTAGCTTGATCCTTTTCTGATCATCGATCCCGATGAGTTTAACCCAGACCTTTTCACCTACTTTTAAAACATCCTCTACGCGCTCGATTCTCTTGTAATCGACCTCGGAAATATGCACCAGGCCTTCGACCCTGGGGAGTATTTCTACAAAAGCACCAAACGCCAGTATGTTTTTCACAGTCCCGTAATAGAGCTTGCCGATCTCAGGTTCTTCGATGATTTTTTTTATCATCTCCATGGCCTTCTCACCTGCCTCCTGATCGATAGAGGCTATTACCAGGGAACCGTCATCCTCTACCTCGATCTTGGCACCTGTCTCCTCGATGATTCCACGTATGACCTTGCCTCCTGGACCTATAATGTCCCCTATCCTGTCTTTTCGCACGGTCATAGTGATGATCCTGGGAGCATATGTAGAAAGCTTAGCTCTTGGTTCCGCAATTGTCTTGTTCATAGTGTCCAGGATGTTCAACCTGGCTTCTCGGGCTTTCGTGAGGGCATCTTCCATGATATCATAACTGATACCTTCTATCTTGATATCCATTTGAAACGCTGTAATCCCTTCGTGGGTTCCTGAAACTTTGAAGTCCATATCTCCAATATGGTCTTCATCCCCCAGGATATCAGTGAGGACCGATACCTTGTCATCTTCTTTTACAAGTCCCATGGCAATACCGGCAACAGCCGCTTTAATCGGTGCGCCCGCATCCATAAGCGAAAGTGAACCGCTACAAACCGTTGCCATTGAAGAAGATCCGTTCGATTCTAGAATGTCTGCTACAATACGTATGGTGTACGGGAATACACTTTCGTGTGGGATCGTGGCTTTCAACGCCCTCTCAGCAAGTGCTCCATGCCCGATTTCCCTTCGAGCCGGACCACGAATCATCCGGACCTCTCCCACACTGAAGGGAGGGAAGTTGTAATGCAGCATAAACGCTTTACTCGATTCCCCTTCTATACTGTCGATCCTTTGTTCGTCCGAGGACGTACCAAGCGTCACGACAGCCAGAGCCTGGGTTTGACCCCTCGTGAAGAGAGCCGATCCGTGT
This sequence comes from uncultured Gemmatimonadota bacterium, assembly GCA_964442125.1. GTDB lineage: Bacteria > Gemmatimonadota > CAZMKB01 > CAZMKB01 > CAZNLH01 > CAYTWO01. The sequence goes on along the minus strand of CAYTWO010000014.1, from coordinate 2,387 downwards.
GTCCTTGGAAGGACTCCAACCTCACAGGATATCGGTCTGATATCATCTGGTCCACGACCGTCAACCCTCTTGTTCTCTTCGAGAATCATTCGACGCATCTCTTCCTTCTCGATATCATCAACGAACTGATGAATCATGGCTTCAGATTCAGGGTAATCATCGGCCAGCTTCTCTATCAGTGTATTCCTGATCTCGTTCAGTTTATCGTTACGTTCACTTTTCTCCTGGAGCAGCAGGGCCTCTGTTACCTGCCTGGTCGCTTCCTCTCTAACCTTTTTCTCGAGCTCCGGGTCAATGGGGAGAGGTGAAAAAGATTTTTTCTCTTTACCGCATAGCTCCTGGAGATTTTCCTGTAACTCTATGATTTGAGTTATGGGCTTTTGTGCCGTTTTGATGGCGCCGAGGAGTTCATCCTCCGATATCTCGAGGGCACCTCCTTCGACCATGACTACGGAATCCTTCGTACCGACAACGGTAATATCCAGCCGGTTTTCTTCCAATTGTGCCGTGGTCGGATTTATGATGTATCCATCGGGTCCAAGGCCTATTTTTACCGCACCGAGGCACACGGGGAACGGGATATCTGAAACTGCCAGCGCAGTCGAGGCACCTATGACGGAGAGGATGTCCGGATCGTTCTCCTGATCATACGATAGAACCGTTGCCATGATCTGGACCTCATGCAAATACCCCTTCGGGAAAAAGGGTCTGAGCGGTCGGTCAATCTGACGGGCACTGAGTATCTCCTTTTCACTCGGTCTTCCTTCCCGCTTGAAGAACCCACCCGGGATTTTCCCCGCGGCGTATGATTTCTCCCGATAGTCTACAAACAGGGGGAGAAAGTCCCTCCCGTAATCTGGTTCATCTGAGGCCACGACAGATACAAGGACTATAGTATCGCCATATTGGACGAGTACCGCCCCACTCGCCTGCTTTGCGACCCTCCCTTTTTCTATCGCGAGGGTTTTTCCATCGATATTTAATTCTACTCTATTTACCATGATTTTTCTCTCTCACTTTAATTCCTCCATAACGGGCATTCCTGCTCCCCTACTTCCTGAGTTTAAGTTCCTTCAACATCCTATGATAGCTGTTGATATCTTTTTTCTTGAGATAATCGAGCAATTTTCTCCTTTGCCCCACCACTTTCAATAACCCCCTTCTCGAATGATGGTCCTTCTTGTGGATCTGGAAATGATTGGTAAGTGTCTCGATCCTGCGGGTCAGTAGGGCAATTTGTACCGCAGTCGATCCTGAGTCACTTTCATGTATCTTGAACTTGTCTATCACTTCCTTTTTCTCTCCTTTGCCGGTAACCATAAATCACTCCTTTTACATTTTAACTTCAACGAATCCATAAATTTACAACGAAAGAGAATCTTTGTAAAGTGTCAATCTTCCGGATAAATTCGCTTTACCACCTCTCTGTCTTTCAATAGTTGTTCCTTGAGCCCCACGGAACCACTAAAACGCTTAATCTCCCTGATCCAACTTATAAATTGAACTTCCAGCTTCTCCCCCTGCAGATCGCCATCAAAACCGATCAGATGGACCTCAACCGAGGGCTCAACACCCGAAAAAGTCGGACGATCGCCACTGTGAAGCATCCCCGCATATGGTTCTCCTTTATGCAACACCTTTACCACATAGACACCATCTGGAGGGATCAGCTTGTCCTGGCCTAAAATTTCAAGATTGGCTGTGGGGAAGCCGATCGTCTTTCCCCTTCCTTCCCCCTGAACAACAGCTGTCTCCATCGAATAATAGCGCCCAAGAGCCCTTGTAACATATTCAAAATCAGCATGGCCGACGCACTCTCTGATGCGGGAACTGCTTACTGTTTCCCCTTCCATCTGAACGGGGTTGACAACCGAGAGTCCGAATCCCATCTCACCGGATAGAGATCGGAGCATCGTTACCGACCCTTCCCGATCTCGTCCAAAACCATGATCATGCCCCATGATGAGCTCTTTCATGAGATAATCCTGGAGGAGCACACCTTCGATAAAGCCCCTCGGTGAAAGCTGAGTAAATTCTCGAGTGAACGGAATAACTTCTATGAAATCAACCCCAGAATGGGAAAGAATCTTTAATTTCTCCTCAAGTGTGGTGAGAAGTCCGGGTGCCGCTGACGGTCTCAAGACCTTCAAGGGGTGGGTATCAAACGTGACAATAACACTATTCAATTCCTCTCGCCTGGCTTCTTCGATTACCTTCTCCAATACTTTCCGATGACCGATATGGACCCCATCAAATGTTCCAACGGTAACAACAGACCCTCCCGTAATCGACTTATCTCTGTCAGACCGCAATTCGTCAGCTTCCATGTTTATTAAATCGAATATCCCCTCTGGTAACCGTGAGGATCTTCACAATCAAAGTATGAC
>CAYTWO010000013.1:15588-34374 GCA_964442125.1 uncultured Gemmatimonadota bacterium | reverse complement strand
ACTTTGCATCCCCGACCCACACTTCGTGTGGGTACCCCGGCTTCTCGGTTCGTCGCGCCTTGGCCTGCTTTGTTCTGACGCTCTGTATGCACATCTACTTATGACGCTGTATATAGAAGGAGTTATTGATGGAAGATATCGATGAGCTCAGGAAGACTCCTTTTTACGAGTTCCATCGAGGGATCGGCGCCAGGATCGTGGAATTTGCCGGATGGCTGATGCCGCTCCAGTTCTCTGGCATCTTGAAAGAGCACAAGGCAGTGAGATCCAGTGTCGGTCTGTTCGATGTCTCACATATGGGCAGGTTGGAGGTAAGAGGTGAGGAAGCCCTCCCTTATATTCAATACCTGACCACAAACGATGTCTCCAAGCTGGAACCTGGTATGGTGCAGTACTCCACGATCTGCAACGAATCTGGCGGAATCCTGGATGATGTGACCATATATCGTCTCCAGGATCACTTCCTCATCGTGATCAACGCGTCCAACACCGGAAAGATCAAATCATGGATGGCTGAAAAATTCCGGGATGGTGTCGAACTCCGTGACAGGACAGATGAGATGATGCAGCTGGCGGTTCAGGGACCGGGATCGCAGGAGGTTCTGCAGAGGCTGGCTTCGTTTGACCTCGAGGAAATCGCTTTTTATAAGTTCAAGGGTGGTGAAGTGGCCGGCCGGGAGTGTATTGTCTCGAGAACAGGCTATACCGGTGAGGATGGTTTTGAACTCTATTCCCGGATAGAGCATTCAGAAGATATATGGACCGCTCTGATGAGCAGTGGGGAAATCTCTCCCTGCGGTCTCGGTGCCAGGGATCTGCTCAGGCTCGAAGTCAAGTACTGCCTCTATGGCAATGACATCGACGAATCCACGACCCCGCTCGAAGCAGGATTGGGCTGGCTGGTAAAGTTTGACAAGGGAGATTTTATAGGGAGGGATGCGCTGCTGGAACAGAAGGATCGAGGAGTCGAGAGAAGACTGATCGGTTTCTCCCTACTCGAAAGGGGAATTCCAAGGCACGGTTATCCTGTTCTCCATGACGGGAAGATAGTGTCAGAAGTGGCGAGTGGAGCCTTTTCTCCATCGCTCGGGCAGGGGATAGGTACAGGATATCTTCCGGCTGATCTCTCGGCCGTAAACACAAAAATTGAGGTGGAAATTCGAAAGAAACGAGTGCCGGCGGAGGTAGTCAAACCTCCGTTTTATAAGATGGGATCCCGCAGGTAACTGTCTTCCTTATACCTAATTTGAGCGATTCCGGACAAGCCGGAACAAGGCTCAGCGCGTCGGGAATCTGTTTGTAGATATAGATCATTAGCACCACGGATTCCGGACAAGCCGGAATGACCTCTCTCTCTGTCATTCCCGCAGATTCTGGACAAGCCAGAACAAGGATCAGTGCGTCGGGATTTCGAAGCACCCCGTGGTTTACCACTGGGTGCTTAAATCACATCCCTCCGTAGCTACCAATCCAGTTCATTCCAGGCCGTCATTCCGGCTTGTCCGGAATCGATTCCCGACGCGCTTCGCGTGCAGGAATGACGGCATAGGAGGGGTACCATTCACTGTTCACCAATCACTGGCGTAGAGGCGCATGTTTCAGTATGGATCAATCGAGGATATCGGGGAAAGACCAGACTAACAGATATCTTGACAGAATCAACGCTTTCGATTAACATACTGCCATAATGGCATAATTGGAGGATAATCCTGTTGAAGAAGAATGAAAATAGATCGATCGAGGTCCTGCTCAGTGGGCATGATCTGGAATGGGCATCGCGCCTCCAGGGGACGCTCGAAGAAGAAGGAGTTGGGGCGGAGATCGCAAAACTACACAGTGATATCATTAAAGGTGTAAAGGAGGAAAAACCACTGTTGCTGGTCCTTACAGGTGCGCTTTTTGAAAGAGGAGTTGAGCGCCTGTTGAGGGACTTGAGGGCCTTTACCTGGAGTACGGCGATTATTGGCCTTATCGAGGGCCATGATCCGTCCAGGTTCAATTTACTTTTCAATCTCGGAGTGGACGAGTGCCTCGAGAAACCTGTTGATTTGACAGAGTTCCAATCGGTCTCGAAGCGACTCCTTGAGAGAGAAAGGCTGATCCGACAGACAAACATCCTGGGCAGATCTGAGGGTATATTGGAGGTACTGGAAAAGGCCAGCCAATACGCTCCTTTCAACTCAACCGTCCTCATCCTGGGAGAGAGTGGTACCGGGAAGGAACTGGTCGCGAAGGCGATCCACCGTTTGAGCCCGAGAAAGTACAAGCCGTTCATTGCACTGAACTGCGCGGCACTTCCAGAGAGTATCCTCGAGAGCGAACTCTTTGGACATGAGAAGGGAGCGTTTACTGGGGCGTCATCGTTGAGAAAGGGGAGGTTCGAGATCGCTGACAAGGGAACCCTTTTTCTCGACGAGGTGGGGGAAATGGCTATCTCGACCCAGGTCAAGCTCCTCAGGGTACTGGAAGAACAGGAATTCATGCGTGTCGGGGGATCCGAGGATATCCTGGTGGATGTCCGGGTGATAACCGCAACGAACAAGGACCTTCAGGAGGAGATGGAACTCGGAAATTTTCGACGAGACCTCTATTATCGCCTGAAGGTCCTCACAATCGAGATCTTACCCCTAAGGGAGAGACGTGATGATATTCCCCTCCTTGTGAACACCTTTATCAGCCAGTTTTGCGAAGAGAATCACATTACATTTGCCGGGATATCAGACGATGCGATGGATGTCCTGAAAAACTATGACTGGCCGGGAAACGTCCGGGAACTTAGAAACCTCGTGGAGAGTATGCTGGTGTCGTCACCGGATCACAAGATAATGCCGGACGATATTCCGGAATACATCTACAGAAGAGGGGAGCCGGGGCGACTGTTACCCATTCCGATACAAGGGGGCAGAGGCGTCGGTGAGATAGAAACGAGTGCTATTTTGAGTGCCCTTGTGGAGTTGAGAAGGGATATTCGAGAATTGGGGCGGGAGGTCATGGGAGCGATCAGAAACCAGGGTGGGAGTTCAGCTGATTATTCAGATTATCCCCGAGAGCGGCGACACTGGCGCTATTCGGGGGATGTCGATAGGGAACAGGAAATCGCCGGGGAGGCCATCCGGATCGAACCGGGCAAGACCCTCTCGGAAATTGAGAGGACCATAATCGAGGAAACTCTCAGGGAGGTTAACGGCAACAGACGACAGGCGGCGAAGATGCTGGGTATCGGTGAGAGGACTCTTTACAGGAAAATCAACACTTACGGGCTCAGGTAGATGCTGGTTTTCACCGGAGTTACTAATTTCCGCTCTTCGATCTTAACGGAGGGAAAACAATTACCTCACCAGCAATTTGGCGTCTTCTACGGTCTTGATGATCTCATCCCACTTGTTGCTATTGAGATCTTTATATTGAAACTGGATCGAAATGCCCAGGTCGATCTCTTTGTTGAAAGCATAGATCGCCATCTCCGGGGTCCCGTATAGCTTGAGGATCCTCTTATCGAAGGTACTGCTGATCGGAAGGATCTTTTCCGGCTTATAAAGCTTTCCCTGATGACTGATATTCAGTTCAGTCGGATCAAAATATATCTCGTTTTCCGATCTTCCCTGGAAAAGGACAAGGAATTTTCTGAAATTGTTTTCCCCATCCTTTTTCAATGACTCACCCTGGGTATCGATCATTTTGCTGTAGGTCTGTCTCGTATCTTCCGTGCAGTAACGGAGGATCTCATCTTCCATCGGTGTGATTCGTATCCAGAGACCACTGCCCTGTAAAATGACAGAAATGTCATCTGTCCCTAGTATTCCTTCTCCATCGTTCCCTGTACCCCTTATGAAAGATCGTGCAGGACAGGAATATAAAAAGACGAGCAGTGAGAGTAAAACGATGGTCAATAGGAGGGTGACAGGTGAGTTATTCTTCCCCATCTCTAAACTCCTTTTTCATAGAAACCTGGACCACTATGCCTCTTTCTTTCGCTGAGTCTTTTTCAGAATTGTGATTGGAGGGTGTTTTTTCCTGACTACATCGCATGTAATAACGAGTTCCTCGATGTCTGACCTCGATGGAGCCTCGAACATTAAATCTGTCATGATCTCCTCAACTACGGCCCTGAGTCCCCTTGCACCGGTCCCTCTCCGTGATGATATAACGGCAATCTCCTCGAGTGTGTCATCTTCGAAGGTCAATTTTATCCCCTCGTACTCGAACAATTTCCGGTACTGCTTGATAATGGCATTCTTGGGTTTTGTCAAGATCTCAATGAGTGCTTCGACATCGAGTTCATCCAGACTGGTGATCACAGGGAGTCTTCCAACGAGTTCCGGTATGAGGCCGAACTTGAGGAGGTCCTCGGGTTCGACCATCCTCAGTATTTCCCCTCTCTTGTGTTCTTCTTTTTTGTGAACCTCGGATCCGAAACCAATGTTTTGATCTCCAATCCTGCTGTTTATGATCTGTTCGAGGCCATTGAATGCGCCTCCGCAGATAAAGAGGATATTAGTTGTGTCGATCTGAATATATTCCTGCTGAGGGTGTTTTCTTCCACCTTGAGGAGGTACTGCTGCAACATAACCTTCCAATATTTTCAGGATCGCCTGCTGAACACCTTCGCCTGAGACATCTCTCGTGATAGAAGGGTTTTCCGATTTTCTGGAAATCTTGTCGATCTCATCGATATAGATGATACCTCTTTCTACCTCGTGAAGATTGTAATCAGATGCCTGGAGCAGCCGTACGAGAATGTTTTCGACGTCCTCACCGACATATCCCGCTTCGGTCAAAGTCGTCGCATCGGCAATGGCAAAGGGGACTTGCAGAACCCTTGCGAGAGTCTGGGCGAGGAGTGTTTTTCCTACACCGGTTGGTCCGATCAGGAGAATGTTGCTTTTTTCGATCTCAACATCATCTATAACTGTCGTTTTTGCATTGATCCGTTGGTAATGGTTGTAGACAGCAACAGATAGCACTTTTTTGGCCCGTTCCTGTCCGATGACGTACTGGTCAAGGAACTCCTTGATTTCGGCGGGTTTGAGAAGATCATCTTCCTCATATTGCCTGCTCTCGATGGCTTCCTCTCGCAATATCTCGTTGCAGAGATATATGCAGTCGCTGCAGATGAAAACCGAAGGACCGGAGACCAGTTTGTCAACCTTGTCCTGGGGTTTTCCGCAAAAAGAACAGCTATACTCCTTCTCTTTTTTACCGCCACTTCCCATGGTCATTCCCTCTATCTACCATGATTCAGTGTTTTTCGATTACCTCGTCGATTAAGCCGTATTTTTTCGCTTCTTCAGCGGACATAAAGTAGTTTCTGTCGGTATCTTTTACGACCTTTTCCAATTTTTGTCCGGTATGCTTGACCAGGATCTGGTTCAGTTGCCCTCGCAGGTGGATAATCTCCTTCGTCTGAATTTCCAGATCACTGGCCTGGCCCTGCATCCCACCATACGGTTGATGGATCATGATTCTCGAATGAGGGAGAGCCGAGCGTTTCCCCTTGGTGCCGGCTGCAAGAAGGATTGCGGCCGCACTGGCTGCCAGTCCCATACAGATCGTGCATACATCGGTCTTCAGGAACTGCATGGTGTCATACATGGCAAGACCTGCCGATGCCACGCCCCCCGGGCTGTTGAGATAGAGATATATATCCTTGTCTGGATCCTCTGCTTCTAAAAACAGCAGTTGCGCAATAACCAGATTGGCAACATTGTCGTCTATGGGACTCCCCACGAAGACAATGCGATCCTTGAGCAGGCGGGAAAATATATCATAGGCCCTCTCTCCCAAACCTGTTTTTTCGATCACAATCGGGACGAGTGTCATTTAGCCACCTTTCTATTCACAAATGAACGGTGAGCATCCCCTCTTCACTTTCGCGGGGGAGCAAGCGCTACAATTCGTTGTAACTTGTCCTTTCATTCGGTTGTAATGTTAGAGTTGTTTATGAGAAAATCGAACACTTTTTTACTGGCCAGTCGCTGTCGAATTCCGTTGTAATCCTCTGGATTCGCCATGATGGATGTCTTGAGTTCCTCAGGATCTTTCCCGAGCTCGGCGGAAAGCCTTTCTACTTCATTTTCGATCTCTTCAGCGCTCGGCTCCAGTTTTTCCTTCTTCATGATGATGTCGATGATGAAGGTCTTTTTGACCTCTCTTTCGGCGATAGGTCGAACCTTCTCGTCTATCTTTTCCATTTCTTCCGAGTTGCGATCCTGTCCCTCCAGTCTCCTGATGAAGTTTGAGATGTATGCGTTCACCATCGATTCTGGGACCTCGAAAGGATTTGCCTCTATGATATTGTCGATTAATTCCTCTTCCAGTTTCCGGCTGGATTCCTTCTCTTTCTGTTTTAAAATTTCGTCTCTGACGTGAAGCTTGAAGGATTTGGTGTCTGAAAAGTTACCTAGAGATTTCACGAATTCGTCATTTAAATCCGGGATCTTTTTTTCGCCTACCGATTTAATGGAAACCAGGAAATTCCTCTTCTTACCCCTCAGCTCCGTTGGGTGGTAATCTTCAGGATACTCGACAACGGCTTCCACCTCCTCGCCAGCTCCCTTTCCGTACAGCCTGGTCTCGATATCCGGTAAGATCTTATGATCACCCAGCAGAACCTTGACATCTGTCACTTTCTGTTTCTCGAGTGGAGTACTATTTTTATCCATCGGAGTGTAATCGATCGTCACCAGATCCCCGTCTTTAGCTGGCCGATCGACTTCAAGGAATGTTACGTTTTGTTCTTGCAGGTTCTTGATGAGTCCGTCGACTTCATCGTCGTCTGTTTTCGCTTTCCCCTTTTTCAATTTGAAAGAAGTATAGCGGTTGAGCTTGATCTCCGGTTGTATGTCAAATCGAGCCTCGAATTCGAGAGGCTTACCATCTTCGTAGCTAATGTTTTCTACTGCAGCCTTCGTAATCGGATTGAGATTTTCTTTTTCGAGGGCCTCTTCGACGGCGCCATTGATAACTGTCTCAAGCGTCTCGCTTCCGATCTCACCCTTGAAATGGCGGCTTACGAGGTCTATCGGGGCTTTACCGTGTCGGAATCCCGGGATTTTAGCCTTTTTTTTCAGAGATTGTATGACCTTTCCCCTTTCGCCCTCGATCCTTTCCACCGATACTCTGATCTTAAGAATGCGGCTCCATTCCCTGGGTTTTTCGACTTCGACTTCGATATGATCTGAATTCATCGTGCTCAAAATAAATGTGCGAGAGGGGGGACTTGAACCCCCACGAGAATTACTCACAGGATCCTAAATCCTGCGCGTCTGCCAGTTCCGCCACTCTCGCAATGCTAAATTTGATCTCTTTGCGCGCAGATAAGAGACAGAGACCTTTCCGATGTGCTCCGAAATATAATGTGAAACGCCTGCTTTATCAATACAGTATCTCAGCGGGCATTATTTGGGGACCTTGATGGAAGTGTACATCTTTGATGTGCCTCCTCCAACCGGCCGGGCAATATATAGAAGGACTCGATTGCCGGGTTCGAATTTGCTTAGTATTTCTTCGTAATCCTGCACGGAATTGATTTTATAGCTCTTTCCCATTTCAATGATAACGTCTCTTCTCCTGATAGGGAATGGGCTGGCCTCTGAAGCCGGTCCATTGGGATCGACCCGTGTCACGATAACACCGTTGCTGATTTCCATGCCGAGTTGCTCTGCAATCTCATCCGTCAGGGGTTCGACTTCCATACCAAACCTGCTCGATTCGGTTGATTGTGTCTCTGATCCGCCTATGGCAACTTCTACATCTTCCTGTCTTTCTGCCAGCTTGACACTGATTTCGAACGGCTTCCTGTCTCTGATTATATCCAGTTTTACGATATCACCCGGGTGGCGTTGTGCGATTAGAGACTGTAATTCGTTCGTCTGCCTGACTTTCACTCCGTCCACCTCGGTGATGACGTCTCGACGCTTTACACCCGCGTCCCGCGCGGGACTGATATCCTGAGTAAAGTCTTCGACGAGAACACCGACGGGATCCTTCAGACCAAGAGCTTCGCCCAATTCCGGTGTAATATTTCTAATCTGGATCCCGAGAATTGGTCTGATGACCCTTTTGTATTCGATCAAATCTTCCATTATGCGCTTGGCAAGATTGATCGGTATAGCAAAACCGTACCCCTGGTAAAATCCGGTTCGTGTGGAGATCGCGGAGTTAATTCCAATAACCTCTCCCCTCAGGTTGACCAGGGGGCCTCCACTGTTACCCGGGTTAATAACCGCATCTGTTTGAATGAAGTTTTCAATGCTGTAACTGCCGGGTATAATGTTGATATTTCTTCCAAGGGCGCTAACGATTCCCGCAGTTACCGTGGACGTGAGCCTCATCGGATTCCCTATGGCGAGAGCCCATTGACCCACCTCGACAGCATCTGAGTTGCCAAGTGGGGCGGCAGGGAAATCATCTCCATCTATCCTGATAACGGCGACATCGGTCGTGGGATCTCTGCCAACAATCCGGGCTTCGTAAGTTTTGTTGTTTGAAAGGGTGACCTTTATCTCTTCGGCCATCTCCACGACATGGTTATTTGTCAGAATATACCCGTCTCCCCTCACAATAAGACCTGAACCCAGCCCTTCAGTCTTGAACTCACCCTCAGGCGGCTGGAACCGCTTGAAAAATTCCTCGAACGGGCTTTCGTTGAAGGGAGATCCCTCGAATCCCATATGAGGATTTTTTACGATTTTTTCAGCACTGATGGTTACGACAGAGGGGGTGATTTTCCTGGAAATATCAGTGAATGCCTTTTCCATCTCTATCAGGTTCTGGAGAGATTCTCCCACTTCCCTCTCTTGCGGGTTCTGTTCTTCAGGAACAAAAATCGGGTTTGCGGTTCCTTCGCTCGGCCAGTCGAGACTGGATGCCAGGAGAAGCCCTGCCAACAGACAGATTACACCGACAACGAGAAGAGTAAATTTCTGATTTTGTTGTTCCATTGTTTCTCCTCACTATTAGAACAATGAATTTACAGAGAGAACATGCATCATTGATTCGTATCTTACAGTCATGACCCGACTTTTGTTAATACCTAAGTTGAGCGATTCTCTCACTCAAATTAGGTAATAATCTCTACCCCTTATTTCACCCTGAGTTCCTGATCGAAAATGAGGCGATGAAGTTGTCTCATCGCCTCTTAAACCATGTAACTAAAGAGAATATGATCTCCTCTCCATTGTTTCAGGAGCCTTCCTTCTCCTCTTCCACTACTTCGTAATCGGCTTCGACAACTTCTTCGTCACCCTTTTTCTTCTCGCCATCGTTCGTTTCGGTCGTTGAAGACGCGGTTTCACTCTCTGCGCTCTGTTGCTGGTACATCTGACTTGCGACGTTATGCCATAGCCTTGTCAGATCCTCAGTCGAGTTCTTGATCTCGTTGGTGTCGGCTCCCTTGAGAGCAGATCGACACCTTTCGATGGCCGTGTCCAGTTTGGCCTTCGTTTCGGCATCAATTTTATCCTCCATCTCCTTCATGCTCTTTTCGGTCTGGTAGACCAGGGAGTCAGCGCGATTCCGAGTATCGACTTCTTCCCGTCGCCTTCTGTCTTCATCGGCATTGGTTTCGGCATCCTTGATCATTTTTTCGATATCGCGTTCGGTGAGACCACTGGACGCCTCGATCTTTATTTTCTGCTCCTTACCGGTTGCCTTGTCCTTGGCCGAGACGTGAAGGATACCGTTGGCGTCAATATCGAATGCCACCTCTACCTGTGGCATACCCCTTGGTGCCGGGGGGATTCCGGTCAGTTGGAAACGACCGATCGTCTTGTTGCTGACGGCCATCTCCCTTTCGCCCTGAAGGACATGTATATCAACGGTTGTTTGGTTGTCTTCTGCGGTTGAGAAGATCTCACTCTTCTTCGTGGGTATCGTGGAATTCCGCTCGATGAGCTTCGTAAAAACCCCACCGAGAGTCTCGATCCCCAGAGATAGTGGTGTGACATCGAGTAATAAAATATCGGAGACTTCGCCCGCCAGCACTCCACCCTGAATCGCCGCTCCTGTCGCGACGACCTCGTCCGGATTGACTCCTTTGTGGGGTTCTTTGCCGAACAGTTCCTTGACAACTTCCTGGACTTTCGGTGTCCGAGTTGCGCCACCGACAAGGATAACCTCGTTCACGTCTTCGGGTTTTAAACCGGCATCTCTTAGTGCCTGCTTGCAGGGTTCGACCATCCGCTGAAACAAATCTTCTGCGAGCTGTTCGAACTTCGCCCGTGTAACCGTCAGATTCAGGTGCTTCGGTCCGCTCTTGTCGGCGGTTATAAATGGCAGGTTTATGTCTGTCTGAGTGGTACTGGAGATCTCACATTTTGCCTTTTCAGCCGCCTCTTTCAGTCTCTGAAGAGCCATGGGATCCTGCTGAAGATCAATCCCTTCCTGCTTCTTGTATTCTTCAACCATCCAGTCGATGATCCTCTGGTCAAAATCATCTCCCCCCAGGTGAGTGTCTCCGTTTGTCGCCTTGACTTCAAAAACACCTTCTCCAATTTCGAGGATGGATATGTCGAAGGTACCACCACCAAGGTCGAAGACGGCTATCGTCTCATCCTTCTTTTTGTCCAGACCATAAGCCAGCGATGCCGCCGTTGGTTCGTTGATAATGCGAAGGACCTCTAAGCCCGCTATCTTGCCGGCGTCCTTGGTTGCCTGCCTCTGGCTGTCATTGAAGTAAGCTGGGACAGTGATGACGGCCTGTGTAACCTTTGTGCCGAGGTAATCTTCAGCTGTCTGTTTCATCTTCTGAAGGATCATCGCGGAGATTTCAGGTGGGGTATACTTATCACCCATGGTCTCAACCTGGGCGGCATTGTTTTCTCCCTTGATTACTTTATAGGGGACCAATTTGATCTCTTCGGAAACCTCATCATAGCTCCTCCCCATAAGTCGTTTTATGGAGAAGATCGTATTGTCCGGATTAGTTACCGCCTGTCTCTTGGCAACCTGTCCGACGAGTCTCTCCCCATCCTTGGTAAAGGCGACAACCGAGGGAGTCGTCCTGCTCCCCTCCGCGTTTGGAATTACGACAGGGTCTCCACCCTCCATCACTGAAACGCAAGAGTTGGTTGTTCCGAGATCAATTCCTATGACTTTACCCATTCTAATTTCTCCTTATCCAGGGTGGAACCACTAAGAAAAAAAGTCTGTATCTCATATACAGTTCGGCCTGTTTAAGGAATAAGCAATTCCTATGCCACAACAACTCTCCCAGTGGATAGCACTTAACTAGTTGGCAATAAAGATGTTATTCGATGAATGTCGTAATATGTTTGATTACAACAGCCCCGTCTTTTTGCCAGACAGCACTGCCATATTGGCATATATTGCATTGAAGGTGTCACAGAACAGAAGCTGGTGTGTACAGGTGTTTTCAGATTTAAGCACCCCTTGGTAAAACAAGGGTCGCTTCGAAATGCAAGGTATTGGACATTGCTGACTCCGCTAGTGTATCCTTCGGGAACACTCGCTTTGCATTTGTGACGCTCCCTGGGAAAAAACAGGTCGCTTCGGGAATGGACGGAGAGGGATGTCATTCCGGTTTGTCCGGCTCCCACGTCATTCCGGCTTGCCCGGAATCCAACTGATTCCCGACGCGTTTCGCTTCGCTCAACTTGCGGGAATGACAGAGAGGGATGTCGATAGTCCGATGAGTTCCACCTCGATGATTGAGGACCAACTTATGTGCAATAGATCGATCAAAAAATTTTGACCGGATCGCTCCGTGTCTGAGGAGAAAGACGTCTAATTCATAGGATGTGCAGTTTTCGAATGTATCAATTCTGATTGATGCTGGGGTAAAATGGGATGAATGACTTGACAATTTTTCGGATTTCTGGTATAATGGCCACATATTAGGGTTATATAAAAGCCCAATTTTTTTATTGCCAGGTCACTCACCGATCATTTTAAAAGGGTAAATATACCCTTTACAGTTTTCAACACCGGGATTTGAGTGCACCTGCAAAATCATAAAAACTGAAAATGAAGAACAAAAAATATATGGAAGAAAACAAGAGGGCCCTGTCAGTCGTTGATTTTGAAGGACAGGAAATGAACTGGATCAGCCCAGAACTTGATTTCCGGGAGATCGTTTCCCATTACCGGCACAGCCTTATTGGTGAGAGCACGATCAGCGTTGATGGCCCATATTCGACGTTCCTTAGGAGCTATCTCTTAGCGGTAAAACTCGTCGGAAAAAAGGCTGTCAAACGTCTCCTGGATCTTTTCATGTCCCTTATGCTCCTGATCCTCTTCGCACCGGTTTTATTGATTATCGTCATCCTGATCAAACTGGATTCCAGGGGACCGGCGATTTTCACGCAGATGCGTATTGGTGTGGAGAGGAGGAGAAACCGCACGGGAGATCGCTGGGGAAAAGAGCTGTGGGAACTCGACGACAGGTTTCGAGACAGAAGAGCTAGGAATTTCAAAGGAAAACCATTCAAGATATACAAGTTCAGGTCGATGACGACAGAAACATCTAAATATGAGACCTCTCCGAGCACCGACCACGACAATCGGTTGACCAGGATAGGACGGCTATTGAGACGAACCTCCCTCGACGAGCTCCCCCAACTGATCAATGTTTTAAAGGGAGAGATGAGCCTTGTCGGACCGCGGCCGGAAATGCCCTTCCTCGTTGTTGAATACAACGATTATCATGCGATCAGACTCCAGATGAAGCCGGGAATCACTGGATTGTGGCAGTTATATGGGAGGAGAGATATCCCGATTCATCAGAACTTGAGTTACGACCTTGAGTATATACGTAATTGGTCGCTGGGTCTGGACCTAAGGATTTTCTTTAAGACTATCTGGGCCGTTTTCACGGGTATTAATGTCTGAAGAGGATCAATTGTGTCATCCGTTACCCGTTCCTGATCCTGGTTTACCTTCCAGGAACACCCCCGATCTGAGATTGCCCATCTTCCATTATTTTTCCTCCTGACATTTTGTAAGACCTACTCGGCTGTTTTCGTTCAATGTGAAAAAATGGTCTGAAACTGCTGGTTTCAGGTTGATGGCAGGTATTCGTGGCAGGAACGAAACTTGCTATTCTGTACGGAATAACGAAAAGAGGCAATGAGGGATGACCTTGACATGGTCGAGTCGATAATATTACGTTAATAAAACGGAAGATCATTCAATCTGTGAGGAAAAAAAATGCATACAGGTAACGGCAAACGTAATAACTCTAAAGGCTTGTTCGCTGTCTCCGATTTGCAAGTTACGGCTTACGTTTTTCTCTCCATCCTACTTATGGTTAACTGCGGGGGAAAAAGCAAAAGCGTTGGCATTGAAGAGGGAGCAGGTGGAATCAATGAACTGATGACACCCCCTGTTATAAGGGATTATATCATCGGTCCCGAGGATGAGATCTCTATTTCGGTTTTCGGCCATCGCGAGCTTGAGATGACGGTCAGTGTCGAACCGAGTGGAGATTTTTATTATCCTCTTCTCGGATACCTCGATGTAGAAGGGATGAGCTCCAAGGAACTCAGGTCTTTCCTGACCGAAAGGCTATCGAAATACTACGTCGATCCGCATGTGGGGATATCGGTTGTCGGTGCCAGAAGTCAGAAGATTTTTGTATTGGGCGAGGTGCAACAACCAGGGATATACCCACTACCGTATCCCCTCACTGCCTTTGAAATTGTTTTGCGAGCGGGTGGGTTCAATGATCGAGCGAAAAAGTCGAGTATTATGCTCGTCCGTGGATTGGGAGCTGAAGCAGAGGTCAGGAAGCTGGATCTGGAGAGTGTATACAAAGAGGGGAGTTTCGAGGATAATATATATCTGCAAGGCGGAGACATCATCTACGTACCCCAGAATATCCTGACGAACATGGAAGATTTCCTTACCCACCTGTCCATTTTCATGAGACCATTGATCGATACCGAGCGGGCGGTGATCTTATGGCCGCAGTTTATAGATGTAATCGAGGGCGATACCACACCAGGCAGGTCCAAATAGATTGGGAGCTGAATTAAGGGGCCTGAACGGGTATAGTTTCATTTTTTGAATGGGAAGTAATTACAGGGATAGATTAGAAGGTGAACGATCTGATCAGCAATCGAAAGGTTTTCATTATCGGGCTCGATGGAGCGACCTTCGATGTGATCGATCCGATGGTTAAGAAGGGTGAGCTGCCCAACATCTCCGGATTGATCGAAAAAGGTGTGCGGGCACCACTCCTGTCGACGATCCCGCCTAACAGCTCGGTAGCATGGAGCACCATGATGACGGGGAAGGACCCCGGTAAACATGGTATATATTATTTCCGGGAGAGGAGAATTGGTGACTACAGACGACCTCTGATAAGTTCGAGGTCGTTGAAGGCAAAAACGTTGTGGAAAATAATCAACGAGGACGGGGGGAAGACGGGTGTGGTGAACGTTCCGGTAACCTATCCACCGGAAGCGGTAGAGGGGTATTTGATTTCCGGCCTCCTTGCGCCCCACCGCGGTTCCAATTTTACTCACCCTTCTTCACTTCACCTCGAATTGATCAAAGAATTCGGGGAATATCCCCTGGATATCGAATCGCAAAATCTCTTCTGGGAAGGAGATGTCATCAAGGCTCTCGAGCACCTTGTTTACACTTCAAGGCGCGTGCATGAAGTGACCTGCTGGTTGATGGACCGCTTCCCGTGGTCATTTTTTATGACTGTCTTTACGGCGGTAGACCGTGTTCAACACGTGGCATGGAGGTATATGACGGAAGAGTATGCCAGAAAGCGTCCACGGGAATGTGAAAAGTACCGTGAACTGATTCCTATGATTTACAGACTGATGGACGAGCACGTCGGTCAGCTCCTGGAACGGCTCGACAAAGATACAGCGGTGATCATCCTCTCAGATCATGGTTTCGGACCTATCAGTCATAAATTTCACATCAACCGATGGCTCATGGAACAGGGTTTCCTGAAACTGAAGAGCTTCCCGGGATTTCGCTACGACCCTCTGACAGCAATTTCGGACAGGCTGGGCCTGGGTCGCTTCCGTCGAACGCCTCCGGCCGGGATGAATAATTCTGCGAGACGGATCGATCGATTGAGGTTCAGGCGGGGGGACTGGGAGGGATACTACGACCTGGTTGACTGGTCGAAGACACGAGCATATTCCACCTTCAGCAGCGGTGAGGAGATCATATTCATAAACCTTAAGGGCAGGGAACCGCAGGGGATAGTCGATTCGGACGATTACTATTCTGTATGTGATGAGGTCTCGAATCGGTTGATGAGTCTGAAGGACAGAAACGGTCAGCAGGTCATCGAGAAAGTATATCGCAGGAATGAACTCTACCGGGGACCTTATGTGGAACTGGCGCCCGATCTCCAGTTTATCACCAGGGATTTCAGTATTCTGCCTCGGAGTGAGTTCTTCGCGGATGAGATTTTAGTCGAACCGGAAGAGTGTTTCCCTGCAATGCACAGGCGGGAGGGGATTTTGATTATACGGGCTCCGGAAGCATTAGAAGGAGTTGACTTCGATGAAGCTCATTTGAGAGATATTGCTCCTACAGCCTTATATCTCCTCGATAGTCCAATCCCCGATGATATTGACGGAGAGGTCCTCAAGGGTTCTTTTCCCGAAAATGTGATCGAGACCAGGCCGATAAAGATCAAACATGTCGATCAGGAAGGTGTGAAGGAGAAGGATGTGGGAAAGAGTGCCTATAGCCCGGATGAAGAGGAAGATGTTATCAATTCCCTCAAAGGATTAGGTTATATGGGTTGAAGAGCAGGAGAAAAAGATATAAGGAAATATTCGAGCAGGATAGATTCCGGTATCCTGAACTTGTTTGGTGCTTTGATAACATGCGAGGTCTTTCATCTCCCTTAATCGCTCACCTGGAATTATTGACATTCAGTCAAGTCCTCCCCGATACTGTCTCACCCTGTCTTATCAGAGAAGTTACCTCTTTCGAGAAGCGTTAGGCATCCTCTAATGGAAGTGAAAGGATGAGTACGGAAAATAAAGAATCAAAGGTTGTTTTTATCGGACTGGACGGAGCGACGTTCGATATTATCGATCCACTGATCGAGGGTGGGAAGTTGCCCCACATAAAGCGACTGATCGATCGTGGTTCACGGGGCGTATTACGGTCTGTTGTCCCACCATACAGCCCTCCTGCATGGATCTCGATGCTCACTGGAAAAAATCCGGGAAAACACGGGGTGTTTCACTTTCTGAAACGAAAAAAGCGGTCTTATGACCTCGAAATGACATCGTTCAGCGATGTCAAGGAGAGCACAATTTTCTCTCTATTGTCCCATAGGGGTATAGGTTGTGGCGTCATGAACATTCCGATGACGTATCCTCCTCCGGAAAATGTCTCGGGCTTTTTTGTCTCTGGGATTCCGGTCCCTCCCCGTTCCCGCTCTTACGTGGTCCCGAATGATCTGCTCGAGAATCTCGAGGCAGCTGGATACAGGGTCGATTACGATTTCCGTGGTTTTGAACCGAACCGTGAAGAGGAAATTGAGCGATGGGCTGATTACGAGGCACTTGAAAAAGGTCTGTTTGAGATAGCAAGAAAGAGGGTCGATATCTTCTTGGATCTGGTGGAAATAGAAGACCTCCCCCTCTTATTTTTTGTCATCAGCCTCACCGACAGGGTACAGCACTATTTCTGGAGGTTTGCAGATGAACAGCACCCCGGATTCAGTGAAGAGGGACACAGGCGTTTTGGTGATGTGATCCAGAGGGCATACATGTTGGCCGATGACCTGGTGGGGAAGATTGTCGAGAAATGTGGGGATGATGTCAATTACTTCCTGGTTTCGGATCATGGAGCCGGTCCCCATTACGGTGATTTTTATCTGAATGGCTGGCTGGTGGGAAATGGGTTCCTTCAGGCGAAGAAGGTTCCCAGGCTGGTTATGAAACATGCACCGCTCAAGCATGTGCTTTCACGCCTGGGAGTTGGTTTTCTTACCGGGATCTTTCCTGAATCGGTCAGATCGATGGCTGTTCCTTATCCTGGAAAGAAAAGGCTGCCGGATGTCGCTGATATCATCTGGTCAGAGACAAAGGCCTTTGCCTCGATGTATGGGATCAGGGTTAATCTGGAGGGAAGGGAGCCTGAAGGAATAGTGGGTGAGGGAGGAGAGTACCAGGTACTGATTGATCAAATCAAGGAAGCTCTGGGAAGGCTGACTAACCCGCTCGATGGCAGCAGACTTCTCACTGAATGCGTATCGAAAGAAGAGGCCTTTTCGGGTCCATATCTCGACGGATCTCCAGACCTGTTCATGAACCTGAGTGGGATTTCAGTTCTTCCTACTGAGAGCTGGGTCTCAGACGTCACCTTCCAACCGCGAAAGACCTGTCCGAGCTCCGGGACACATCGGATCGAAGGGATTTTTATCGGGAGCGGTCCTTCCTTTATCAGCGGAAACGATGTGGGAGAGATAAAGATCGAAGACATCATGCCGACCACTCTCTACTTATTCGAGGTCCCGATTCCCGGGGACGTCGACGGAAAAGTGATTCTGGATGCTATGGTGGATAAGAGACCCGTAAAGATCCAGGATGAACTTTCGGCAGGCGATACCGGGAAATCGGGGAAGGGTTATTCGAAGGAGGAAGAAGATCAGATAACGGAAAACCTTCGGGGAATGGGCTACATCTGATATCTTATTTGACCTTAACGATGGGAATAGCGCAATTTGAGCAGGAGAACGAGGGCATATAAAAACGTTGTATCCTTGCAGTTGAGCAGAGCCCTGTCCAGGGTCTTTGGGATCTTCTTTCTCGCTGTCGCAGCGAGGTACCTGGGGACGGCCGGCATTGGGCAGTGGTCACTGATTTTTCTGTTTACCGGTTTCTCCGGACTGATTGCGGATTTTGGTGTCGAGCGGTTGACCGTTCGAAATGTCGCCCGGGATATTGGCAGCGCCGGGAAATATCTTTCGAACACATTGGCATTTAAATTTCTCTCCCTTATCCCAACTACTGCCCTTCTCATAGGAGTCATCCATTACATGCATTATCCCGAGGAGACGCATGAACTGATACTCTTTGCGCTTCCTCTTCTGTTCCTCGGTGTCCTTTCCAGTCCATTCAGTTCTATTATACAGGCACATGAAAAGATTTACGTTCTGTCCGCAGTCAGTGCCTGCCAGGGCTTTGTCACCTCTTTGATTGCCATTATCCTCCTGTTACTCGGTTTCGGGATCAAGAGCCTGCTGGTTGTGCATATTGCGATCAGCGTAGTCCGATTAACCACGCTTGTTGTTATAACAAAGGGGATTATAGGCAGGTTGTGGCACCCGCTGAAACTGCATTTTATAAGTAATCTGGTCAAGCCCGCCCTCCCATTTGCGATTCTCAGCATCCTGGCCCTCATCCATTGGAAGGTCGATTTCTTCATGATATCGAAGATCCTGGGAGAGGAGCAGTTGGGATTATACGCGGTAGCCTACCAGGTCTTTGAAATCGTTGTTGTTGCAGGTACTACCGTCAACGCGGCACTTTACCCCACTGTCTCTGCGCTGTATGGAGAATCTAAGGAGAAGCTCAGGCGGGCATACGAAAAAATTCAAAATTATTTCATCATTCTTTCTCTTCCCGTAGCCATCATCATCTTCCTCTTTGCCGAGGAGATCATTCTTTTCTTGTACGGGAGCCAGTATTCAGAATCGGTTAACGTGCTGCGCATCTTGAGCCTCGGGTTCGGCATCTTCTTTTTCACCATTCCAATGCGCTTAGTCATCAATAATTCAGAGTTTATCATGAAGGTGGTGCCCTATTTGATGTTTACAACCGGACTGAACAT
>CAYTWO010000013.1:0-15488 GCA_964442125.1 uncultured Gemmatimonadota bacterium | reverse complement strand
CAACACTTCATTCCTTAACGAGATTCATGAAAAGGAGAGAATGGCAGTGCTGGCGGAATTCATCGCAAAATACCGCAGATTTATATCGGGGAGTGACAGCTCCGCAGTGGCTGGCCCTACTGTTACCGGAAGAAGGCCGAAGAACCTTATTATACAACCGGAACTCGTAGACCTGGGGTCGGGCCGGAAAATCGCCCTAATGACCAGACGCCTCGGTGATGGTCTCTTGTCCGCCGGGGGGACGATGATCGGGTGTTCAGGGAGAGGTGGACGTGCGATGTTTGTCGTGTTGGAAGAAGGATTGGAGTTTTTTGAGTCTGCCAGGCCCTGCTTCGAGGAGGCAGGGGCCGAGTATGTAAAAATCATCCATGCGGGTGAGGGCCGGGGAAAGAAGGTTCAGAAACTTCTCCAGGACTTTATGCCGGATATCATCTTACTACCATCTCCTGTGGAAGATCGAGAGGCATTTATCACGTTTTCAGGTTTCGCGGTAAAGGTTTTGAAGATGGGTTTGCCGGTGAAGATACTTGCATATGAGCTTCACTCCCCGCTTCTTCCCGACCTGGTCGTAAATGTTACTCATGATCAACATCTGAAGGATCGTTTCGCGGAGTATGATTTGGAAGTGGATCTCTCCCATTCCCTCAACCATTACCGGTCGGTGACGAACATGAGAGGCCGGGGTTTCGCGGAGGCATTCGTCCATATTTCTCCAGAAACATTAGCCGAGACAGAGCGGGTGGGTGATGTATCGTTGGAGAGCCTGGACAAAAATTCCATCCGGTTTTTCAGGGGATTCGAGAGACTTGAAAAAGGGGAGACGAAATGGTGGGATAATCATGAAGAGGGAAAGAGGGCATTGATCCTGTCACCCCACTTCGATGACGAGACGATCGGATGCGGGGGAACGATCTGTCGCCACGTCTGTCGAGGTGACGAGGTAACTGTCCTGTTCATGACCGACGGGAGAGAGGGAGATCCGGGGGAGAGTGACCTTGACCTGGTGGCATCGATCAGAAAACGAGAGGCGGTCGACGCAATGGAAGTCCTTGGAGTAGAAAGGATGGAATTTCTCGATCAGCCTGAGACCATGCTGATGCCCGGAGCCGAGGTGGAGAGAACAGTTGGAGAGATCATCAACAGATTCGATCCAGATGTGATTTATCTTCCATCGTTCCTCGAGAATCACATCGATCATTTAGAATTGAACCGACTCTTCTACCGGGTCGTGAAGAAAATGGACCATGATCTCGAGATCAGACTATTTGGTTTGTGGACACTCATCCCTCCCAATTTTCTGGTCGACATTGGAGATGACTTCGACAGGAAGATTCGGGCAATCAATAAGTACAGGTCACAAATCACCCAGGTCGACTACCTGTCCGTCACAATTGCCATTAACCGCTACTGGTCGATCAGATATGGCGACGGGGAGGGATATCTAGAAACGTTTTATTCCGTTGGGGTGAGGGAGTACTGCTCGATGATCGAAGAACTGGGGGTCGACAGTGAATCGTTTATCTGATGATCGATACGGATTCAGAGAGAGATGAATATGCCATCGAGAAAAGGCTATCTATTTGGGACGAATATCCGGATCATGTCACTGAAATTCGTCTACCTGGTTGTGCTTGCCACCCTTATGACCCTTATAGCTATAGGTGCATCTGTGCTGTTTTCTATAATATGGTTGATCTGGCGCGTCGCAGGATTACCATCTGGAGAGAAGGATGTGCAGGGAAAAGGTGATTTTTCAATAGTCTGTATTTCCCATGTTCCCTGGGACGGTGTCTGGCAACGCAACCAGCAGACGATGTTACGACTTTCAGAAAGCGAAAGGGTTGTATATCTGCGGACCGCCAACACGCTGGAGATCTCTGCGAATCCCCGTCACCTCTATTATTTCTTTGGAAATAAGATCAGTAAGGGTCTCCTGGTTATTAATCCGGTCATCCTCTGGGGCGATACCCGGTTTGACTTGATTCGTCGGGTGAACCGGTGGATTACGCTGTCATTCATCAGGTTTGGCATGGTCCGATCGAAGATCAGCCAACTACCGATTGTCCTATGGTTCTATTTCCCGAAGAGCGAATATATCTGTGGGGGACTCGGAGAAGATCTCGTGGTCTATGACATCCAGGACGAGTATTTGACCTGGACAAATGCAACCAGGGATATCGCGGTCCGTGAAGAGCGGTTACTTGGGAGATCGGATCTCGTATTTACAGGGACAAACAGTCTGTGTAAAAAGAAGCGGAAATGGAATCGTAACATCCATTTTGTCCAGAATGGTGTCGAAAACGAACACTTTTCAGCGGCACTGAAGGACGAAACAGAGATACCGGAAGATCTTGAACGGCTTCCTCATCCTGTTATCGGTTATTTCGGACTCATCGGTGACCGGATCGATGTCTCCATCCTCGAAATTCTCGCAGACGCTCATCCTGAGTGGTCGATCGTCCTCATCGGACCTGTCAGGGAGGAGATGTGTGCCGTACCTGATAGAGATAATATCTACCTGCTGGGTCCGAAGGACTACGATAGCCTTCCCGGCTACCTGAAGGGTTTCGACGTAGCGATCGTTCCCTATCTCCTCAACGAAACCACGATGGATCTCAATCCGACCAAATTGCTGGAATATCTTTCAGGAGGAAAACCGGTCGTGTCGACGGCGATGACCGATGTGATAGAACTGTTCAGCGATTATGTCGGTGTAGCTAAGAATCGGGAGGAGTTTCTCTCACTGACCCGGGAGGCGGTGGAGATTCCCGACAAATCCCTGATTAAAAATGGCATAGAGTTCGCCAGTGAATTTACCTGGGAGGCGATGGCGGAGAGAATGAGAAAAATGATCCTCGAGGCTCTCGATCCGGTAAATCCCTCGGATTAACATCGAGAATGAACTTTTTCCATCGGGTTACCCGGGGGATACAATAACACCTTAATGGGACATGAGACCATATGAAAGTTACATTTACCCTGCCTGTTTACTGGCCTGCTATCGGGGGCTGTGAGTTTCTGACGCATGAGCTGGTCCGGATTCTTTCGGAGAGGAACGGTGTCGAGATCCAGGTGATTACCCAGATCGACGACCAGCTCAAGAAGATCAGGGCTCCCCTCTGGTTCAACACGACGTGTTACGCGGAAGGTAAGGATCGAAGCTACGTGGAAAACGATGTCAGAATCCATTTACTCGGGCTTGGCAGAGTTCTTCGCAAGGGGCTGTATCCGTTTGTCAGGTACCATCACCGATTTCAGAGATTTTCCATGAAGGTAATTGTCCGGGCGTTTCGTCGGAAATTTATTGAGGTAACGAGGGAGACTGACCTCGTTCATTGTATCCACAACGGGCTTTCTTATTACGGCATATTGTCGCTGGCTGTGGCCAGGCAGATCGGTGTCCCCTTTGTTTTCTCTCCTACGCTTCACCTCTTTCATGAAGGCTGGCACGGGGAAATGATGCGGGCGATCGATGAAGGAAAAGACTTTCGTATCCTCCCGCAGCTCCATCTCAGACCCAGGGGATACCACGATCGGTTCTGGCTCGAATTGTGCCACGAGGCGGATGCGCTGGTGACATGGACCGGATTCGAAGGGGATTTTTTTGCCGATATGGGGATCCCCCGAGATAAGATCTTTTCGCTCAGGCTGGGACCGGTAATCTCACGGGAAGAGACAGACATCGACTTATCCCGGAAGTATGGGATCAAAGAGAATGTCCCGGTCATTCTCTTTCTGGGAAGAAACCACGAATTCAAAGGGATCGAGGAACTTCTCAAAGCGGCCTCGATAGTCTGGGAGAAGATGCCGGAGACTCACTTTCTCTTTATTGGGCCGAAGGAGGGGATATCCGGTGAGATCTTCGAGAGATACAGGGATCAACGCGTAGCGGTGATCGATAAGGTGACGGACGGTGAAAAAACCGAATTTATAAAAAGGTGCGATGTTTTCTGCGTTCCCTCGCTTCATGAGAGCTTTGGTATCGTCTTCCTCGAGGCCTGGTATTACGGCAAACCTATCATCGCGGCCGATATCCCACCGATCAGGGAACTCAATCCCGGTGATCGGGGGGGTTTCTTGATACGCCCTACACCAGAAGAGATAGCCGGGAGTATCCTGAGGCTCCTCGAAGATGATTCACTCCGCAGGAAGATGGGGGAGTGGGGTAAAAAGCGGGTGAACTCCATTTATCGATGGGATAACGCCGCTGATCAGTTGACAGACGTTTACAAAGGTCTTCTGGAGAGATGAGGAGTGTTTGGAGTTGGGCATTCGAGAGACTGAAGGAGTGGGATTTATAGCGGGGATGTCCCTCCGGGCCGGTATTTTGTATTCGGTTTTCGAGGGAATAGCATATTACACAAACTTCCCGGTCGGCAGCATTACTGGTGTCTTCGAATCGAGCCTGAGAAATCTTCTGATCTTCTTCCTTATCGGTATGATCTCTTATTTTTTCCTCTCTCTCGTGGGATGGTCGGTGAGGCGTTCCCCCTTCGATCCAGCCCCTAAGGTCATCTCGCTTTTGATATTGATCCCGGTATACTTTTTTCTCCTCCATCTCCTCGAAGGCAAGGGGTTTATATCTCACTACATCAAAGACCCTAAAATTATCGCGCTTCTTCTTTCCCTTGTTGTGTTGATCCTCTTCTTCCCCCTCACAAGGATCATGAGGGCTCGAATTGCCGCCCGATATTCAGGATATCTGGCCGCGACATTTTTCTTTATCACTATTGGATATGGGCAAGTAGGTTGGGGATCCCTTCTCAGGGGTAAGGTGAACGGCTTCATATCTCTCCTGGTGATCATGTCGATTACCATCGTCCTGTTCGTTCTGGTGATAGGGATAGACCGGCTGTTGCGCCAAAAATTTATACCTGCCGTAAAACGAGCAGGTTTGAGGAACCAGTTAGCTGTTCTGTTGGGCCTGAGCGTCATCATTTTCGCCTGGATCGGTACTCATCGGTCGAGAGATAAGGGCTCATTTTCGGCTTCAAGCCCCCCCAATATCTTACTGGTGGTTCTCGACAGCGCCAGGATGGACAGATTCTCATGTTACGGGTACGAGAGAGAGACCACACCCTTCCTTGAATCGTTCTGTAAGGATGCGACCCTCTTTCGCGAAGTAATTACCCCCGCTCCGTGGACGATGCCGTCCCATGCCTCCATCTTTACCGGGTTGTATCCTTCCGCTCATGGGATGACATGGAAAAATTTGTACCTCGAAAGCCGGTTTGTGACCTTGCCCGGCTTTCTTGCATCAAAAGGGTATGAAACTGTAGGGTTTTGCAACAATCCATGGGTGAACGAAGATAACGGTCTTGCAAGGGGCTTCGAAACCTATGTCGAGATGTGGAAGGACGATATTCTGAATCCTACACTCTATTACAGGATCGATTGGTTCCTGCGCAGACTCCTCGGAAGAAATGATGGAGGTGCTCTCCGTACCCATCAGTGGGTCCTCGAATGGGCAAACAGGAATTATCAGCTGGAGAAGCCCTTCTTTCTCTTTATCAACCTGATGGAGTGTCACCTCTGGTATGACGCCCCCGATGCGTATCATCGGATGTTCTTGCCTGGATCAATTTCTCCATCCATCGGTGCGATACACAGCAACAGCCTTTATCCTCTCCTGACGGGTCACCTGTCTCTGAGCGATGAGGAGTGGAAGGAATACGGGGATATTTACGATGGTGATCTCCGATACCTGGACAAGAGGCTCGAAGAGCTATTTGACTACCTTTCCGGGAAATCTTTTATGGATAATACCATAGTCATTATAACCTCTGATCACGGTGAACATCTCGGAGAAAATCAATTTGTAGATCATCAGTTGAGCCTGTACGAGCCATTGATTCGGGTCCCCTTGATTGTCAAGGTACCGGAGGGGACAAGCGCCTTGTCAGCCATACAGGAGCCGGTTCAGACTATCGACATCTTTCCGACGTTAATGGATCTGCTGGGATATCATGAGGAAATCGATAGATTTTCAATGCAGGGCCGTTCCCTCGTCGGATGGGAGTCGAGCCCGCATATGTTTACCGTCTCGGAGTATGAACCCCCCAGGGAGAGGATAACGAGTTTTCTCGAGAAATACCCGGAAGGAACCGCGATTTTGAAATATGACCGGGCTCTGAGGAGTATTCGAGTCGATTCCCTGAAATATATCTGGAGCTCGGACGGAAATTCAGAATTGTACGACCTGGCCCTGGATCCGGTCGAGTCAACAAATATGAGCGGGGAGCTGTCCGAGACAGCAGACAGTCTGGAGGCCAGGTTAAAGGAATGGTCGGATTCTTTTGAACATGCGGTAACAACTGAGGGGGAGGAAGGCAATCTCGATCGAGAGACACGTCAGAGGTTGAGAGCGCTCGGGTATATAGAGTGAACCGGTTCGAGGCCGGCTCACACCTGGGGTAACCCTATGACACGCTCTGCGATAGTGAGCAGGGATCAATCAGCGCCGGCATTTACCTGCGGTCTACCGACACAATTGCCGGCAATTCGAACCCATCACTTTGTCTATAGAATCGATATTGCTTGAAATAGGGAGATAAAATATGATAAAATTGTTGCAGGAAAAATCGTTGGAGAGTTAAATTAGCGTGAGACCTGCGCCAAAGACAGGTCCGGTAAAGGAAAATTCGTGGACGAGAAGATAGCGGAATCCAGCAGAAAAACACCCGACGGAGAGATTCAATCACGAGGGGGAGGACTGGAGTGGATTTCGGGTCTTATCAAGATCCTTGCACTGCTCCTGCGCCTTCCACTGATCATCCTGTGGGGATACTGCCTTGAAAGAAAATCTTGTCCTGTCGGGGATGGAGATGACATTATCTTCCTTTCCCAGTATCACTGGGAAAAGGTATGGAGGAGAAATCAGCACGTTGCCAAGTATCTCGCAGGCTCGAGGAGGATCTTCTATGTGACTCCGTTTCCTCTGAATCATCTCACGCGGTTCAGGGGACGCGGTCTAAATCTCCAGGGTGTCTGGGCAGAGAACCAGGTTTATGCCATATCACTTCCGGTGCTCGTTGGCGAGACAAAACTGCCGTTTATTCGATGGATCAACAGTCTTTACTTGATGACGGTCTTGAAGAGGAAGTGTAAGACAATCGGGATATCTCCCAGGATATTGTGGTTCTCCCATCCCTACGCCGAGTCGGTCACCCGGTTCTGGAGTGGGGCATCTATAGTCTATGACGTACAGGACGAATATCCGGCGATACCGACCGCTCCGAAGAACGTCTTCGATCGTGAAGTAAGGCTCCTGGGAAAGGCAGACCTGGTTTTAACCGGGACCTACTCCCTTTACTTGAAAAAGCGTCGATATGCCGGAAATATTCACTTTGTCCCCTGCGGAGTTGATTTTGTGCACTTCAATAACGCATGCGATGACGCACTCGAAATAGCGGCCGAAGTCGATTCGATCGACGGAGAAAAAATACTCGGGTATTTTGGCGCTATCGGGGAGCGTATCGACTGGCACCTCTTGCGGGAGATCGGTTCGAGGCATCCTGACTGGGCGATCGTGCTCATAGGCGGGGTGAGTCACGTCGATCCGGGGGTAAATAACTTGGATAACATCCATATTCTGGGGAAGAGAGATTATCGTGAACTTCCCGGTTACATCAAGGGGTTTGACGTTTGCCTGATTCCATTTAAGTTAAATGACCTGACACGCTATATCTATCCCACAAAACTGCTCGAGTATCTGTCTGCCGGAAAACCCGTTATATCCAGCCCGATACCGGATGTGGAGCGTTTTTTCTCGGGTATTGTGGGTATTGCCGGCGATATCGAGACATTTGAACGGGAGATGGAGAAGATTGAAAATGGAAGGGATAGGGTGGAGAAGGGGATTGAAATGGCGAGAAAGGCCTCGTGGGAATCGGCTGTGGGTCAGATGGAAAAACTGCTGGACGAGGCACTGAAGCGTCATTGAGAGGAAGGAAACAATATGGAGAAAGTCATGATTCTGGGAGCTGGTCCAACAGGACTCGGAGCTGCCTACCACCTGCAGGAAATCGGATACCAGGAGTGGCAGATCTTCGAAAAGAACGGTCATGTTGGAGGACTCTCAGCCAGCGTCCGCGATGGAAAAGGATTCACATGGGACCTTGGCGGGCATATCATCTTCTCCCATTATGACTATTTTGACAAAGTTGTGGAATCACTGCTTGGTGATGATATCCTCAGATATCAGAGGGAGAGCTGGGTCTGGTTGATGGATCGCTTTATCAAGTATCCCTTCCAGAACAATTTCCACTTTTTGCCGGAGGATGTAACGCTCGAATGTGTATCAGGTCTACTCAAGGCGAGAGAGGAACGACGGAACCTGGATAACTTCGAAGATTGGATCGTCGCCTCTTTTGGGGAAGGGATCGCCAAATATTTCCTCATCCCTTACAACAAGAAGGTCTGGTGTACTCCACTCGATCAGATGGGATATAGCTGGATCGGCGAGAGGGTCAGTGTTATCGACATGGACCGGGTCCTTGCCAATATCATTTACCGCAAAGAAGATGCGTCATGGGGACCCAACAACGAATTCCTGTTCCCGTTACATGGTGGAACGGGAGGTCTCTTCGAGTGTTTCGTTCCGCACTTAGGTGATCGCCTGAGACTCAACAGTGAGGCGGTCAAGATCGACCTCGATGAGCGTATGGTCTATTTCGCGGATGGTTATCGGGATAACTTCGATCGACTTCTCAGTACGTTGCCGGTAAATGAGCTGATTGAAATGATGGGTGATAATGTCGATGATGATGTACGGAGAGCCGCTGGAGAATTGGAATGGGCGAGCGGTTATATTGTCGGTGTGGGGATTCACGCACCCTGTCCGAGCACGAAAAACTGGATGTATTTTCCGCAGGATGACTCCCCCTTCTACAGAGTTACTTACCTCTCTAATTACTCACCGAACATGACCCCGGGCAAGGACTATTACTCCCTCCTCTGCGAGACCTCATGGTCGGATCACAAGCCGGTTTCGAGAGATGAGATCGTCGAGGAAACATTAACGGGATTGCGGAACTCAAGACTTCTGAGTGACGAGGATGACGGCAGGATCGAGTCGGTGCACCTGATAGAAGTGGATTACCTCCTGCCGGTTCCATCACTCGGCAGAGACGCGGCACTCCAGAAAATCCACCGTTTCCTCGAGGACCACAAGATTTTCTCGAGGGGAAGGTTTGGCGGGTGGAAATACGAGGTTGGTAACATGGATCACTCCGTCATGCAGGGCATTGAATGGGTTCAGCGGATTCTCGATGGTGCAGACGAGACGGTCTATATCACCGGCATCTGATTGGTCGTCTTCGCAGGATCGTCTGATAGTGCTATGAAATCTGAGAAAAGGTTGAAAATAGGGATACCTATCAGCACGTTTTCACTCGGGAAGGGCTTGCCGGGTATAGACAAGTATACCTACAAACTTGCACTTGCCCTTCAACATCAGGAAGGTGTCGAGGTCCTGGTGTTTCAGGAAAAGTACCGTAACAATGGCCCTTTCGATCGGTTTGAGGTCTGTTGTTTCCCGATTCTCAAGGAATTACTCGGTCTCAGGCACCATTCACCTCCCAGGACGACCCCCGACCCGGGAGGGACAAATGGAGACGAGGAAAAAAAGACTTCGGCCTTCAGCCTTTTCAGGCGAGATATATTGAAGTCAGTCTATTATCTTTCGAAAGGTGTGAATGTCATTCACTACCCGACACACATGGAAAGCCCCCTTCCACTTGTGTTTGCCCGAACCGTCATGACATTCCATGACCTCGTTCCCATGGTTCACCCTGAGACGTCGACCGAAGAGATCGTTCAAAAGTTCGAACGGTGCGTCCGCAGGCTTCCCTGCGTCGATTCACTGATAACGGACTCCGAGTTCAGCAGGGGCGAGATGATCAGCAGGTTGGGAATAGATCCGGACAAAGTGACGGTCTGCTACCCCGGAGTAGATGAGAACTATTTTATCACAGAAGTGGATGAGAAGATCGTCCATAAGTATAGCAGGGGTTATCCCTACGTTCTCTTTGTCGGGACGCTCGAGCCCAGGAAGAACGTGGAGTCAATCCTGGAGGCGCTCGTGGAGATCAATATGCCGGAGTTAAGACTCATTCTGGTCGGGAAAGAGGGCTGGGGGATCGAAAATATCCGGAGTAAAGTAAGGGAACTGCATCTGGACCAGTCGGTCTACTTCACTGGATATGTACCGGAGGAAGATCTCCCCCACCTCTACCGTGGCGCCGAGGTCTTTGTTTATCCCTCTTTATATGAGGGATTTGGAATACCTGTCCTCGAGGCGATGGCGGCGGGCGCCCCTGTTGTCACTTCAGACGCGGCAAGCCTGCCGGAGATAGCGCGGGGTTCCGCCATTCTCATCTCTCCGCGTGACATCCGGGCAATTTCCGAGGCCATCTCGGGGATTCTTGGAAACCGGGATGTTGGCGGCGAACTCAGAGAAAAAGGGGTGAATAAGGCGAGAGAATTCACGTGGGATCGGTGCGCTAAGGGGGCTCTCGCGGTATATCGTGGGGAAAGACGAACATGAATAAACTCCTCGTTATAACCCTGCTCGAGTACAGACAGAGACCCAACAACAGGATCCAGCACACGGTGAACGCTTTGAGGAGTGAATTTGACGAGGTCTGGCTCCTCTGCCGGGCCAAACCATCCGTTGGGGGTTTGTTGGCGAGGTTGCGCAATGTCCTCCCATTACCAGTGAACATCTTTCGAGACGGAAACTTACGAGTCATCGAATACAACCCACCTCTGAATTACGTGGAAGGATATTCGGCGGGTGGGGAGGGAGAGGATAGTAAATCCCGGATAAAGTCAATTGTCAACTTCCTTGGTCTGGGCAGGGAATTTTTCTTTATTATTACGATATGGTATATCTCGCTAAGGCATCTGAGAGGACCATTCCAGATCTGTGTGGTCGAGACATTCTGGGAAGGGATCGTAGCGATCTTCCTGCGTAAGATAGGCAAGGTTCGATACTGCATTTTTGACGACAACGATTTCAATCCCGGTTACATGAGAAATTCTCTCAGGAGACGTTATGAGACCTGGATGGAAGGTCTATGCGTTCGCTCCGCGGACCTCACGATCGCCGCCGGTCATTTACTCGCGGAGTTCTGGAAGACTCGAACGGGAAGAGATCTTCTCGTCATACCGAATGGCGTCGATCTGGTACGCTTCAAAGCCGAAGACAGCCCGGCAAGGAGGGACCCTACCTGTCTGGTGTACGTAGGGACTCTTTCTCGGAGCTGGGTAGATCTGGACATTGTCCTCGAATCCATAAAGATCTTGAGTGATGAAGGGCTGGAGCTGAAGCTTGTTCTGGCCGGTATTGAGAGGGGGGAATACATAGATTATCTAAAGGCTGTGGTCCATCGATATAAATTGGTCGATCGCGTCGAGTTTCTTGGGTCGGTTGAGCATGAAAGGTTGCCGGAAATACTGAAAAGTTGCGATATCGGCCTTGCGGTGGCTCCTGTGAACCTGATCAGAAGGTACGCTTTTCCGTTAAAGGTCGTGGAATACATGGCGACAGGGCTTCCCATCATCGGGAACAGGGGGACAGAGACAGAATTGGTGATTGAGAAATATAACGTCGGTATAGCGATAGATCCATCCGTCCGGAATATGGTTTACGCCCTGCGCCAGTTAATTGAGGACGTGGATTATTATGAACAATGCAGGTCAAATGCCGTTCGCGGTGCTCGAGATTTTGACCTCGAGAGGCTGGCGTCTCTGAGGAGAAAGGAGATGGTCGGGCATTTTTTCCCGGAAACTGAAGAACGAAATGATCAATAACCTTTCCTCGATTTACAAAGATCTCAGACGTTCATCGATAGAAGGAATTCGTCGGGATGGCTGATCGTCATGAACATAGAGTCGATGTCCTGGGAGTAGGTGTTGATCCGGTCGAGCTGCAGGAGGTCCTGCTGACGGTCGAAGAATTCATTCGTTTAGGGGAGAAAAAGACGGTCCACTACGCGAACGTCTATTGCGTTAATCTCGCCGGATTGGACAAGGAATACAGGGAGATACTCAATCGGGCGGATCTCGTGTATTGCGATGGGTATGGTGTCGTTCTCGGTGCAAAGATCATGGGAGAGATTCTGCCCGGCCGCATGACAGGGGCCGACTGGATCTATGACCTGGCTGAATTCTGTCAGGAAAAGGGTTATTCCCTTTATTTGCTGGGGTGCAGACCGGGAGTCTCCGAAGAGGCGGCGAGGCGTTTGCAGGATATCTATCCATCTCTGAAAATTTCCGGCGTGCACCACGGATATCTGAAAGACGAAGAACAGGTCGTTGAAGCTATTAAGGACGTGAATTCAAGCAAACCCGATATTTTGCTGGTTGGAATGGGATCGCCCCTTCAGGAAAAATTTATTTATCGTAATCGTCAGAGTATCGAGGTCCCGGTTTGCTGGGCCGTAGGGGCACTTTTCGATTATGTGGCGAATGTCGTGCCCAGAGCGCCGAACTGGATGCTTGACAATGGTCTGGAGTGGTTATTCAGGCTGCTTTATGAGCCCGGGAGGATGTGGAATCGATACCTTGTGGGGAACACCGTTTTTCTCCTGAAGGTCATAAAGGCCCGAGTGATGGGTAGTCAGGACAACTGAACAGGTCGGGTGACTAAAGTGAAGACATACCGGATTGCCATGTTTCACAACCTTGTTTCGGGCGGAGCCAAACGCTCTATCTACGAATATACGAAAGCTCTTTCAAAGCGGGGTCACGAAATTGACCTGTATACACTGAATTCACGAGAGAAAGAGTTTCTATCGGTCAATGAATATGTCAACAAGGTGTCGGTTAATGACTTTTCGCCCCTCCTTTCATTAGGGGACCACACCTTCCTCCTCTCTCCTCTGCGTTCCCTCGAACTGAAAAGACTTCGAAAGGCTACTCAGGAAGCTGCTTCCGAGATCAATGAGGGTAACTATGACCTTGCCTTCGTCCACAGTTCTATGTACATCCAGTGTCCAATGGTTATGTGGTACATCAAAGATATCCCGACTATTTACTATTGTCACGAGACGTTTCGATTCCTCACCGAGGATCACCCGCAACTCGGCACCGCCAGGGATAAGTTGAGACAAATCCTCCTCACCGTTCTGCGATTCTATATGAAGCCGGTGTCGTCGGCTGAGAGAGAAAATATCGAGCGGGCGGACATGGTCCTGGCCAACTCCGATTTCACCAGAGAGAACCTCTTTCGGACATACGGCCTGAACGCCCAGGTCTGTTATCAGGGGGTCGATACGGATTGCTTCGCGCCATCGGATTGTGAACGTGATAATATGGTAATGAGTGTCGGTCAATTGACGAGGTGGAAAGCTCAGGATTTCCTGGTTTCATGCATTTCTCGTCTCTCACCTGAGATACGACCCACTCTCGTCCTCGTTCACGACAAAGGGAATAGCAATTATTTAAGGTACCTGAAGAATCTCGCGGTTGATCGAGGGGTGGATCTGTTGCTTAAACAGGGAATATCAGATGCAGAATTGATCCGGCTCTACAATCGTTCCAGGGCGTTTGTTTACGCGCCGGTCCGCGAGCCATTCGGATTTGTACCCCTCGAAGCGATGGCCTGCGGGACACCGGTGGTCGCCGTTCTCGAAGGGGGTGTGAAGGAGGTCGTTAGAAAGGAAAGTGGTGGATTTGGTGTAAAGAGGGATCCTGTCGAGTTTGCCAGGGTACTGAAAGACCTCCTGGTTTCAGAGGACCTGAGAGAGGAGACCTCCAGACGGTCAAGGAGTTATGTACTTTCCTACTGGACGTGGGAGAAGGCTGCGGAACGAATCGAGGAGAAGATCGAAAACTTGCTTTCAAGGACATAATCTGTATCATTTTTTCTTTTAACGCTTCCTATGATGCGTTAGAAATACTCGGGAATCGAGCCCGCGGAATTGTCCGATGCACTAATTGAAATGGTAAGGTTCTTGCATGCTGGTTTCTTGCACCTCTAATAATTATAATTATAAGGACTACAACAAATCCCGTCAGGAAAAAGGCGGGTAAAGAGACCGGTTTATAGGTTACTTTGGGAGTCTTTGAAGAATGAATATAGTAATAGCCTACCCTCCCTTGAAAGGTAAAGGGAGTCCGATGCTGACGCAGAACAGACAGTTTCAGTGGTATAACGTCCCTGCCTTTATCTTCCCCGTTGTCCCCGCCAGCGCTGCAACCTTGCTGAAGGAGAATGGATTCAACGTTCACTGGCTGGATTGCATAACGGAGGGTATCGATGAAGATGATTTCTGGGGTTATCTGGAAAAGGTCAGACCGGAACTTGTCGCTTTCGAGACCAAAACTCCGGTGATATACCAGCATTGGAATCTGATTAAGGAGCTGAAAAAGAGGCTGCCGGAAACGAAGGCAGTTCTGATGGGAGATCATGTAACGGCCTTGCCCGAGGAGTCGATGAGGGTTTGCCCGGTGGACTTTGTCCTTACTGGAGGGCACTATGACCTTCTCCTTCTTGGCATCAGCGGGCACCTCAGGGATGGTTCTGATTTGCCGGCCGGTTTATATTTCAGGGAAAACGGTGAAGTCAGGAACACCGGGACTTTCGAGTCGAAAATAGACCTCGACTCGCTCCCCCTCATCGATCGCAACCTCACCAAAGCGCACCTTTATTTCGAGAAATGGAAGAAGAGAGACCCATTCTTTTATACCATGGCGGGAAGAGATTGTCATTGGGGCAGATGTATATTTTGCTCCTGGACGACCACCCACCCCCTGTTCAGTGTCAGAAGTCCCGAGAATTTTCTCGAGGAGATAGGTTTTTTGATCGAAGAACATGGGGTCAGGGAAATATTCGACGATACGGGAGATTTTCCAGGTGGAGCATGGTTGAAGAAATTCTGTAAAGGGATGATCGAGAGGGGATATAACAGGGAAATACTCTTCTCCTGTAACATGAGGTTCACAGATATCAAACCGGAATTGGTCGATTTGATGAAGGAGGCGGGATTCAGGAAGATAAAATCAGGGCTCGAATCGGCAAACCAGAAGACCCTTGACCTTATCGAGAAAGGGATCAAGGTAGAAGATATAGTCCGGGGTTGTCAGATAGCGAGCAAGGCGGGACTCGACGTTCAGCTCACAATTATGGTTGGTTACCCGTGGGAGACACGCGATGAAGCCATGAACACACTGGAGTTGGCCAAAGAGCTTATGATCAAGGGTTGGGCGGAAATGTTACAGTCTACGGTTGTCGTTCCCTATCCCGGTACACCCTTTCACGAACTGGCGCTAAAGAATGACTGGTTCCAGTGCGATCCGAAAGAATATGATCGCTACGACATGTCTGAACCGGTATTAAAAACCCCCGACATGGAACCGGAGGAAGTCGTCAGGATATGTGGGGAAATCTACAAGATTTTCTACCATCCACGCTTTATCTTCAACAATTTGTTACGTATCAGGGGTATGAGCGATGTCAGGTACCTTCTAAAGGGAGCGAAGGC
>CAYTWO010000012.1:0-35246 GCA_964442125.1 uncultured Gemmatimonadota bacterium | reverse complement strand
ATGCCCCGGTAGCTCAACTGGATAGAGCAACGGACTTCTAATCCGTAGGCTACAGGTTCGAGTCCTGTTCGGGGTAATTCCGTATCCATTCATGTTGACACCGTGAGAGGGGAAGGGTAAATTAATAGGTCAACATTTCACTGTATCAAGGTGTTGTGTCAGGTGGTGGGCGTAGCTCAGTCGGTTAGAGCACCAGGTTGTGGCCCTGGGGGTCGGGGGTTCGATTCCCCTCGCTCACCCCATATATGATGTTTTGTGAAACCTTTTCAGATTAGATATGTATTATTTCTGTCATTAAATTCATCGTTTTGACCCTTTTCAAGAGAGGTATCTTCAAACCTGTTCTTTGTTGGAATTTAGACCTGTAAAAATCTGGGGTCTGCGCCGTTAGCTCAACCAGGCAGAGCAACTGACTCTTAATCAGTAGGTTGAAGGTTCGATTCCTTCACGGCGCACCAATAGGTTAGAATGGGAAGGAGATATCCCCATCTCGTTTCGCACTCCCACGGGGCTATCCTTCTCTCCGGTTAACGGACAAGGTAAAGAAAAGATTGGTTCGTGAAAGTAATGCGTTGATGCCGTCTGCCGGCGACGTGATCGTGTAATATTTTCTTTCTGGACTTTCTCAGCGACAGGGAGGCTCAAATGCTAAATGAAAAACTGCTCGAAATACTTGCATGCCCGAAGTGCAAGGGGAACCTTGAGTATAAGCAAGAGGAAGAGGTCCTGATCTGTCACAAGTGCAGGTTGAAATACGAGATAAAAGACGATATACCGATCATGCTCATCGATGAGGCCAAAAAGTTCTGATGGTCCGTGAAAGGCGATTCAATCCATGACTAATCTCAGTATCCCGTCCCGGAACACCGGGGATTTCGGCGTGATGTGGATCTTGTGCAAAAGACCGGCAACTTGTCGATAAAAGTTATAAATAAAATACCGTGTGCTCTCTTTTTCATCTCTATTTTTCTCCTGACCGGAGATATCGGGGCTGTCGATTCCTTTAACGTCGTCCGTTCCGATGAGAAGGGGATGGTAATCGAGTTCTCTTTGCCACAGGTGACCGTGAAGGAGTACACCGTGGGAGGTGAGGTCTACCACGTCGTTCGTGGAGGCGGTATACCGGTGGGTGAAGAGATCGGATATCCGCAGGTTGAGATGTTTCTGACAACGGTAGGTATTCCACCGGACAGCCGTGTGCATGCGGTTCTGACCCCGCAGAAGACAGAGGTCTTGAAACGGCTTCGGCTTCTCCCCGTCCGGGTCGACGAGCGAGCCGAAGTTCGGGACTACAGTCCCGATTACAGGAGAGGCGGGAAGTATCCGGCACGGATTCTTGAGGTCAGCGAGCCGGGATTCATTCGAAGACAACGTGTGGTGAGTATGAAGATCTACCCGTTCCGGGTCGATCCGCTGACCGGTGATGTAGAGGTTGTCCATAAGGCGCGTATTGAGCTGAGATTTACGGGTGGCTCGGGTTATCGAAGCGACCCGGGAGTGCTGGAGGAGAGTTTTGAGGGAATCTACAGGAATGTGCTCCTGAATTATGAGGAGGCGAGGGAGTGGAAGTTGAGGACGCCCAGGACCGGTGTCAGACAACCCTCTCCGTTTTTTGAAGGTGAGTGGTGGCTGAAGGTTGTTGTCAGTGATGAGGGGATGTACCGTGTTACGTATGACGACATCCTGGACGCCGGTCTCAACCCGTCGATGATCGATCCGGTTACCTTTCAGATGTTCTATGGGGGCGGGCGAGAGCTCCCATGGGGTGTTGCGGATTCGAGACCCGAGCTCGAAGAGACCGCCATCGAGGTTGCCGGAGCCGGTGATGGATCGTTCGATCCCGGGGATGAGGTGGTCTTCTATGGTCAGTCACTCCTCAGGTGGGAGCCTCAAGATACCTACCTCCGCCACAGGTATGACAGCAGTAACTGTTACTGGTTGACCTGGGGTAACCCGGATGCCAGCCCGTTGAGGATGGTGACAATCGACGGAACTCCAGGCGTTGGAGTAGAAGTCGTCGAGTATAGAGACAACAAGCATGTCGAACAGGATCACATTTACGCAACGGAAGAGTTCGCCTATACGAGGGTGGTCCCGGATGACTGGGTGTGGGATAACATATCCGGTACAGTGGGAGAACCAATCACACGATCGTATACATTTCAACTCGACGAAGTGGCCGGTGGAGGCATGGATTCACTGAGACTCGAGGTCTATGGTCAGCCGGGGACCGTCTCGCATCTTATCGAGGTCAGCTTGAACGGGGTGAGAGTCAGGGATATATCTTTTTCCGGACCGTATTCCCACAACACCAGCTGGTTCTCTCTCCCGATAGACCTGCTGAACGGGGGAAGCAATACGCTTACTCTCCATCTGCCGCGGAATACTTCGGCGCTGGCGCAGGACGCGATCTATATGGGTTGGTTCGATGTCAATGCCGTTTACACTCTGGGAAGCGCGGGTGATGGACTGATTTTCAACGGACAGTCAGGCACCGGGTCATTCCGTTATCGTCTGGGTGATAGCTCGGCATCTTCACCTCACCTCTATCTGGTTTCGGACCCCTATGCCCCATCTGCCATCACCAACTTTTCGGTTGAGGGTGACGATCTCGTATTCGAGCTGCCAGGGGCTTCTATGCCCGACCGGATTATCTTTCTCGACAGGGATAATCTAAGGAAACCCCAATCGATTACCGTCGTTGATAACCTGACACTGCGTTCAACCGGCAATGGAGCGGATTACATTGTCATTACCTCTCCCGAGCTGGAGGGCGAGGCGCAGGAAATAGCCATGTACAGGGCTCAGGGGTTGGGTTTAATGACCATGGTCATCACAGCGGACAGGATATTTAACGAGTTTTCCTGGGGGATCTCGGATGTGACCGCCTTCAGGGATTTCCTGAAGTACACCTTTGAATCGTGGGAGATTGCACCGACGATGGTCCTCTTCCTGGGCGATGGGCATTACGACTATAAAAATTTTACGTCCGCGGGGAGGAACAAGTTAAACCCCCTGCCTCCACATATCAGCAATGACCTGGTTATAGAGGACTGGTTCGTACGGTTCGACAGTGACCCCAATCCGGACATGATCTATGGAAGGATCCCTGTCAGAACGTCGCAGGAGGCAAGGGTAGCCGTTCAGAAGATTATAGACTACGAGACCGATCCGGAATTCGGTTCATGGAAATCACGTGCGATTCTCGTTGCGGATGATTATTTTACTGAGAGTCGAAGGTGTGAATCACTGCCTCACAGCGAGCAGACGGAGGAGGTGGATGAACGGCTTCCGACGGGAATGGAGCGAATAAAGATTTATATGCTCGAATATCCGTTCGATCCGCCGGAAACGGGATTTGAGAAACCGGATGTAACAGAGGAAATTCTAAAGGAGTGGAACCGTGGGGCGCTATTGATTAATTTTGTCGGACACGGCTCTTACAGGACGTGGGCTCACGAAAAGGCGTTTCACATGCCCGACGATTTCCCGAGGCTCGATAACGGCGTCAGGCTCCCCATGATCATTGCGGCCTCATGCGAGATCGGCCGTTTTGATGATCCGGCTTTTGATGGGATGATCGAAGACATGCTGAAGACGCCGGGCAAAGGGGCGGTCGCCTCTTTCTCGGCGACAAGAGCGACCTTCTCGAGCCCGAATAAAATTGTCAACAACAACCTCATAGAAGAATTGTTCAGCGATCCGGTCGAGAGCCCCTATCTGGGGGAGGCGGCTGTAACGGCAAAGATCAGGACAGGAGGATCGAACGCGTCCCGGTACACCCTCTTCGGGGATCCCGCAACGAAACTCGCCCTCCCGGGTGTGGATCTGACCTTTACCGATACCCCGGACTCGTTGAGACCGCTCGGGCTTGTCAGTCTCAGCGGTGAGATCCGGATCAACGGGATGGTTGCCGAGGAGGTGGAGGGATTCGCGGAGGTCAGGGTCTTCGACCCTCCCGTGAGAAAAGTCTTCGACGAATGCACCAGTCAGCAATCGTTTATGACCGCCGGGAATCCGCTCTTTAACGGAGTTGTGAGCGTGAATGAGGGGAGGTTTACAACGACATTTCGCGTTCCTTCGAATGTCCCCTCCAGCCTTCCGGCGGACACGACCGCCCTGAACAACGCGCGTATTTATACTTACCTCGATTGGGCGGACGGGGATGGGTACGGAGCGGTCGATTCGATCGATGTGTCGCTTGCCGCTTCTCCCGTGGAGGACAGTATTGCGCCCACGATAAAATTGACGCTCAATGGTCGGGAATTGACAGGCGGAGATGACCTGGGCATAGGCCAGGAGGTCCTCATCGAAATTTATGATGAAAGTGGGGTAAATATTACGGGCTCACCCGGACATCAGATCCTTGCCGAGATAGATGGCGGTTCCGTCAGGGAGGATATGACCGATGAGTTCAGGTATGACGTCGATTCGTACCAAGGGGGATCGGTCGGCTACACGATCCCCGCCCTGGAACCTGGTGAGCATCGATTCAATTTCAGGGCATCGGATAATGCCTTGAATATTGCCCACATGGAGATTAATTTAGATGTTTTTTCGGAAGCAGAGGTCAAACTCTCAGAGGTATTAATCTACCCGAATCCGTTCAGGGATAACTGTTACTTCACTTTTGAAGTGACGCAGCCATCGGAAATAATGATAAAGATATATACCGTTGCCGGCAGGTTGATCCAGAGGATAGAGAGAAGTGTCGGGTCCGGCTACAATCAGATCGAGTGGAATGGACGCGACTGGAGGGGTGACCAACCCGCGAACGGTGTCTATTTATGTTATGTCAGGGCCAGATCGGTATCGGGGGAAGGCGGAGTGC
Organism: uncultured Gemmatimonadota bacterium; assembly: GCA_964442125.1. GTDB lineage: Bacteria > Gemmatimonadota > CAZMKB01 > CAZMKB01 > CAZNLH01 > CAYTWO01. The sequence goes on along the minus strand of CAYTWO010000012.1, from coordinate 30,415 downwards.
GGGAGGATGAGCAGCTGGTCAAGGCGTTACTCTCGAGATAAGCGATCGATTTTTTAACCCTTGAATAAAGCAGAACCACTTAGAGGAGGATATTGGAATGATTGGAAAGAAGGTCATTGCGCTGTTTGGTTTCATTATCCAGATCGTCGTGTTCCTTGGCAATCCTCTGGATCTCCCCGCGCAGGGAGGTGAGGTGGAGTTTCTCACCTTCCCGATGGGAGCCAGATCGATAGGAATGGGAAGGGCCTTCACGGGTATTTCCGACGACATCCAGGCGATAGTCTGGAATCCCGCGGGGCTCGCCCTCCTTGACCGTATGGAGGTCTCTTACTCTCGCCTCGAGAGTTTTGAGTTCGAAAGCCTCGAGGGTATGAGCGGGATCAATAACAACCTGATTTCGGTCGGTTTTCCGGTGGAGAAGTACGGGAGCTTTGGATTCTCTCTGGAGATTCAGAATTATGGAGAGACCGTCATTACCGATGCGACAGGTATCGTTCTCGGTGTCGAGAGTGACAGGGGCTACGTGTTTTACGGGACCTATGCGACCCCGATCTTCGACAAGCTCGATGTGGGATTTGATTTCAAATACCTCAGGGTGAGCTTCACCGGGATGGGAGGAAATCCGAGGAGGGGAAGCACTTCAGCGATCGACATCGGCGGACTGTACCGACCGCTGCAGAACGTCCCGTTACAGGTCGGTGTTGCTTTCAGGAACCTTGGGTTCCCCCTTCAGTTCGAGGATGAATTCCAGAAGGACCCTCTGCCCAGGAGGCTGGTCGTGGGTGTGGGTTACGATATAGCGCAGCATATACTCAGGTCTGATCAGCTGAGCCTTCTGGTCTCCACGGATATCAAGTTCCGCAAGACGAGCGGTGTGAACTCCGAAACGGACGTCGAATTCTCTGAGATCGAGAGGTATTATTACTACGGTGCCGAGGTTGGATACAACAACATGCTCTATTTTCGTGCGGGCTTTATCGATGAGCCGGAGAGGTTCCGCACATCCGGACCTACCTTCGGGATCGGTTTCAGCTACAAGGGGATGATATTCGATCTGGCGAGAGAACTGGGTGTCAGTGAGCTGGGAGATGAAACCCATATCTCTGCCGGCTATCGTTTTTAAGGCATTATCGGGTGATATGAACTAAAGGTTAACTCCCTCAGAGGGAGTGACAATTCGGAGGATTTGAGGTGAACATAACGAGCGTCAAAAGTTACCTGAAACCGACAGGAATCGGTACATTCGGCCTGTCAGTCACGTTATTCCTACTCTCCTCGGCAGGTACGGCATCGACCGGCTCACTACCGGGGGTTGACCTTCCAGGAAGCCGGACTATCGGACAGTCGGCGATGGGTGAGATCCCGATGCCATACATTGCCCTGCGTGAGGTAGTCGATACTGACTCATCTGACATCATGTCTCCTCTATCGTCGGAACCAAGGATTGGAGTGCGTTACAAACCGGTCCTCTTTTCCGCCCTGCTGCCCGGTAGTGGACAGCTATATCAGGGACAGAACCGTGGTTACCTCTATATTGCAACCGAGGTGGCCTCGATTGCCGGATGGGTGGTTTTTCGAAACAGGGGAAGAGACGGCAAGGAAGAATATATCGAGTTTGCCTGGATTAATTCGCGGGAGAACGTCTCGAGCCGCAACATAAGGGGTGACGACGATTATTACGAACACATTGCTCGGTACGTCATGAGCGGGGAGTTCGACACCGACAGGAATTATGACCTCAGTGACCCGTTTTCGATCGATCCATGGACAGAAGATGGAACCTGGAACGGGGAGCAATGGCGTATAGCCACCATCAATCACTTCGAACCTGACAGCACGGGGGCATATACGATCGGTACGAGGGCCGATTCACTCGCCGCTCTCCAGTTTTACGCCGGCAAGGCCGTCCAGGAGGATTTTTACTGGGACTGGACGAAAGATAATACGGTCCCGAATTTCCGGGCCCTGCAAAACCAGTATCTTGACCTCAGGGACGAGAGCAACCAGGCCTTTCAGAACGCGACCCTGTCTCTCGTTGTCCTGATGGCCAACCATGTTGCGAGTGTGGTTGATGCCTTTATCTCCGCGAGGATCGAATTGCCTGGAGGTGATGGTGACGACCGGACAAGACTTGACATGAAATTTAAAGGGGGACCAAAGATGTTTCCGGGAGGTTCCGTCAGCCTCATCCACGAATTTTAGGCTCCTTTTCCGGTTGAGTCTCCCCGTGGTTGTGAGTGGAAGCACGATGTAATCTCATCCTCTGCTCAGTCGTTTCCCTTCCGGAACCAGCTCGGGAATCTCCTTACAACATCCCAGCTGATTTATCGTGAATAGAATTCTTTTCAGATATATCTTCCAAATTTTCATGATTCTCATTATTCCCGTCGGCCTCGCAGCGGAGCTGCCGGGTACGTCGTCGAGTGAGGCGGAAAAAGAGGTGAAGGAACCTCCATGGCGGAGAGTGAGATTCCCGACTCGTCTGGTGGTTGGAGGGGGGGAAGGTGGTGGAGGATTCATTGCACCTGAATTCATAGAAGTAGATTCGGAAGGGAACCTCTATATAGCGGAGACTCATGGTTCGACGATAAGAAAATTGAGCCAGGACGGCAGGATTTTGTGGGAGATTGACGGGCGTGAATGGGGAGGCGAGGGTTTTCTCGCCCCCGGGTCGATCGGTGTCTCGTCGAGCCTCAACCTGTACCTGCTCGATGTTGGAAGACGCGAGATTTTCAGGCTGAGTGACAGCGGTGAGATCCTCGGCATCGTACAGGCAGGGGATTTGTCGGATCCAAGGGCAATCGCGCTGACTCAAACCGGGAAACTGGTCGTATATGACGGCTCGACCACGAAGGTGTCCGTGATCGCACCGACGGGGAGTGTGCTCTGGTCGTTCAGGCCCGAGGGATTCCGGTCGAGAAATCAGGCAGGAATGGCTGTAGTGGATGAGGAGGAGCTCTGTCTTTACACCCGGGGTGCGAAATCACTGAGAATGTATCACTTCATGGGCGGGCTCAAGAGGATCTGGAAGCCGACACTGCCCGGAGGAAAAGGCATAAGGGTCTCGTCGGTCGATTTTGACGAGGATGGACGGGCTATCATCCTCGGCGGTGACCCACCCGGACTGTACGTTTTCGACGGATTGGGCAATCTCCTCTTCGACATCAGCGATTCTATGGAGGAGATGGGGTTCAAGGGGCCTGGTGATGTCAGGAAATGGGGTGACGCAATATATGTCGCCGATGTCAGCGGAGGCAGGGTCTTCAAGGTTGATATCCCCCCCGGAACGTTTTGACAGGTTTTATGGAATGTGGAGAGTAAAAATAGCAGGAAAAGGGCCTTTTCGCTGAAACCCTGTGTGATTGCACTCGTCACGCTCATCACAGCGTTTATCCCGCAATTATACGCTGCCGGATCCGATCTTGACATGGTCGGTGAATGTACGGGCAATGTCTCCTCATCGACTCGTTCTTTGATCCTGGTGCATGGTGTCAGGGACTACAAGCTCGATGACACCTTCATTATCCCGGGAACATTTGGTGTGACAGGTGGTTCCTTTCCCCTCCGTGAAGGCAGCGAATACACTGTATCTTACCCTGAAGGGACCGTACACCTCCTATTCGAACCGGTTATGGCTGAAACTCTGGTCGTCAGTTATCAAAATTATCCGCTGATGATCCCAACCCGATACCTGTCATCCCTCGAGATCTTGCCCCGTAGCTATTCTGGACAAAACCCGTCGACGAGTGCGGAAATAGACCGGGCAAACGATCGAGAGGTCATGAAATCACCATCAGCTTCACTCTTTTCGATTTCAGGGGCAAAAGGCTTCAGTATCGGGAGAGGAAACGGTGGAGAATTCACCATGGACCAGTCCCTTGACCTCTCCGTGAATGGAAGGTTACCTGGAGGGACCAGTGTGGATCTCCAACTGTCGGATCAGTCTATACCCATCTCCGGGGGAGGGAGCTCCGTTGAATTGAGAGAACTTGATCAGATCTCTTTTCGCGTAAGGAACGGACCTGCCTCAGCGACACTCGGTGACTATCACTATTCGATCGAGGATTTTGAGTTTGCGCGAGTCGAGAGAAAACTCGAGGGTGTCAGGGGAGAGTGGGCCTCGGATGACTTGTCCATTTCGGGTGCCGGTGCCGTCAGCCCGGGAAAATTCACGTCCTGTAGTTTCGACGGTATCGAGGGGAAACAGGGACCCTACCGGCTGGTTGTGGACGGGATCGGATACGGGGACGGGTTCGTGGTCCTGGCGAACACCGAACGGGTATATCTCGACGGGAAATTGATGGTTCGGGGTGATGGAAAAGATTACACGATCGATTATAACGACGGCACTGTCACATTTACCGGGAGGAGATTGATAAGCAGCGACTCGAGGATAGAAGTAGATTTTGAATATAGCGAATCGGGAAGGCGGGGCACCTTTTACTCGACGACCTTCAGCACTCGTTCCATCGGTCGGCCCCTTGGTATTAGGGGTTATATCCTGAGGGAGGTCGATCACGGTGACACCTCATCCCCGGGTGAAGATCCTCCAGTGAGTGGGATGGATGACAGAATGGGACTCGCTTACGATTATGAGACCGATTTCGGGTTCAGGATGGAGGGAGAGGGATCTTATCAATCGGAACGCCCGAGCGGAGGTTCGGTGGGCTCATTCGATCGATCAAGCGGCGCTTTCTGGCTGAAGGGCGGGTTCAATGGCATTTCCCTGTTCGACAAAGGTGGAAATAGAGACAGGTGGAATCTGTCCTGGTACGAAAAAGAGATCGGGAGTGACTTCTCGTTTTCAGGGAGGCGATACGAGCCCGATTTCCACTGGAAGTGGGGACTTTCACCTGAAGCAACCGGTCACGAGACCTGGAGGGTCCTGGATCTCGGAGTGGACCTCCGGGAAAACATGGGTCTGGGGCTGGAGTGGGGGAGAATAAGGAGAGACGATGGAGAATTCGCTTTCAGGAAGAGAGTGAGGGGATCAGTGGCGGAGGAAACGGGGATCGCGGTAATCGAAGGAGACATGTTTTCGATAAATTCCATGAGAGCGGAGAATGGAGTGACGGGGGGGCCTCCTCTTCAACGGGTCGACATAACCGGACGGTCTGTAACGGTCAGTCGGAAGGTGTCGGGATGGACCCCGTCATTCACATATTCCCACAGAAGCGAGCTGGTAGATGGTGGAGACATCAGGGGGGACAACTATGATGAGATCAAACCATCGATCCGGGGATTGATCGCCGGTAAGATTGCGACGAATCTCGGTTTTCAAATGAGAGAGGACAGGTCGATGGAGGGAGGGAGCAGGAGATGGCGGGATGAGTCGCGATTGTTTCAGGGGAGAGCGGATCTCGAGTACAGAGGGGAATCGGTCTTCAGGGTCAGAGGATCGACGGAGTACCGGCTCAAGCGGTATCTGGGGGAATCAGGCGGAGATGTGACGACTATTCTCGGCAGGGGAGAGTTCCTGACTGCAGGGTGGGATCGAGGCTATTCGATGAGCACCACTTATGAAATGAACAGTACCTCCAATGTCCTTCAAAGGGCGATCTTCATCCCGGAGAAGGAGGACGAGGGGGACTATCTCGAAGACGGAACGTTTGTAGGTCCCGGTAACGGAACTCATGTGCGGCAGGCTGTGCCGGATGTCGAGGGTGAGGGGCAGGTGGTCGGGGCGTCCCTGACGAGTGTTCAGAATCTTGATTTGAGCAGGATGGTCGCGGGCGGTAGATGGTCGCTCGCAACTCTGATGCACACCTCTACCCTTTCGCTCCGGCATGAAAGGATAGGTGACAACCGGTGGAGGGTTTACCTCTTTCTTCCGGCAGGGTCGGGTGGAGGCCAATCAAACCTGTACCGGTCCCTCGAGTACAGGGGCGAGTTCGAAGGTGTATGGGGTGACGAGCGGAGCTGGACAACGGTCCTCGACCTGGAGTTCCTGCAGCTGCTCGACAGGCGTTATTCCAACCTCGACCAGGATTACCTGCAACGCTCGGTCGCTGTCAAGGTCGGCGGCGCCGTAAGCGATCGACTGGACCTCGAACTCGACCTTTCCACGAAGAGGCGGCTCGATGAGAGTTCCTACAGCCAGACGACAGATCTGAGAGAGAAGAGGATTGAAAGCGAACTCGGCTACAGGTCCAATACCCAGGTTCGGTATTTTCTCGCTCTGGACCTCGGGACGAACAGAGATCGTGTGACCGGGACCAATCTCCGTGATGGAACGGTCGGTCCCGGAGTGGACCTGTTTTTTGGCGGGGGAGGGAATCTAAACCTGCAGTACAGGCTCGAAAGGCTGTGGGCCGACGATCCCGATGTTGCCGTGCCGCCTGTTATGATGGCGGGCAGAGATATTGGTTCGACTCACCATTACCAGCTTCGCGCCAACTGGCGGTTGAATGGATCGCTCAACCTGAACGCGTCTTTGACGGGCAGGAAGAGACCTGGAAGGGCCTTTTTCGAAAATACGGGCCGAACCGATTTTACCTACAGGTTCTGAGAGATGAATTTTACGTTTCTGATCTGTCCGGTTTTTATCCTGGCTCCCTCATTCCTGGTGGCCATGCCGGCAGGATTATCGGAGATCCACGCCTGTTCAACTTGGGCGGTGGGAGAGATTAGAGTGCACGATCTGTCCGCTGAGGGTGAGGATAGACGTGTTTCAAAGATACCGGGAAGGAACATGGCGAGCGAAGCCGGGATTGAGGAGTCGATCTCCGGCATATTAAAAGATTATCGAGACAACGCGTATCTCTTGAGCAGCATGCATCACATGAGTGTGGATATTGATTCTCTTGCGCGTAAGGTAGATCTGGACGTTTATGTCAGTAGTGGCCCTCGTTGCTACATTTCAAAGATTTCGCTCCGGGGGAACAGGTCGATTCCGGACAAGCTCTTCTCGAGAGAAACCGGTCTTATGGTCGGTGTCGCACTGCCCGAACGAACCCTTCAGGCAGGGCTCGAGACGGCAGTGGAATGGTATCGTGATAATGGTTATCCCTACGCCGAAGTAAAGGTCGAGCATTTTTCGATCGATGCCGGCGGTGGCGTCGAACTCGAATTTGTGTTCGAGGAAGGGAAGAGGGTGAGGGTAGGTAACATTTCGGTCGAGGGGAACCGCCTGACCCGCGAAAATGTCGTCCTCCTGCAGTTCGGTATCAAACCGGGCGATTCTTTTTCGATGATGGAGATCGAAAGGGGGAGAGAACGGTTGATCGCGTCGGATCTGTATTCAGGCGTAGGCGAGATAAACCTCGTAAGGAGTGACAACCCCTACAAGGTCGATCTTGAGGTGTTTGTGGAGGAAGAGAAGCCAAATACCTTCAGCGGCGCGATGGGTCTGGTCCCCGGGATTGGTGGAAGGGTCAGGCCGACGGGTACGATGCACCTGGTCCTCGGAAACCTCTGGGGAACAGGCAGGAAGACGACCGTAAAGTGGATGGGGAGGGGAGAGGGGAATTCACAGCTGGACCTTTATTATAGAGAGCCATGGATCGGTGGTTCTCAGGTATCTGGAGAACTCAGGTTTACCCAGGAACTCAGGGATACATCATTCAGCCGACTCGAGCTCGCTTTCGCCGGGACCGGACCGATAAGCAGGCGGTACGGTGTAAGGCTGGGAGTTGAACATCAGAGCATCTATTCCGTCATCGGTACTCAAACGGGGGGTGAACGGAACAGTCGACTCTCGCTCCTCACGGGCGTATCTCGATCGGCCACTTCCGGTTCGAGAACGGATCGGATGTGGGCAATGGATCTGGAATTTCTCCTTGGCCGCAGGAAGATCGATGGGGTGAGCTTTGGCGAGCTCGAGGGAAAAGGGAGGCTTTTGACTACCCTCTGGAGTGGAAGGGGAAGAGGTCGAGACCTCCGCCTTGATATTGGTGGGAGATTTATCGATAGCCCGATACGACCCGTTCCTGATTACCAACTGTTTTCCCTGGGAGGGAGCGAGACCATCAGGGGATACGCGGAAGACCGAATATGGGGCAACAGGGCGATCTGGGAGAGGATCGAGTTCGGTTTTGGCATTGACGGGGATTCCCGCTATCTTCTGTTCTACGACCTCGGCGTTGTCGACACTGCCGATGATGGTCACAGCGGAGACCTTTTGCAGGGGTTCGGGACGGGAGTGAGGGTTGACTCGAAGATCGGGGTCATGAAAATCGATTACGCCCTGAGACGAGGGCTGGGACCCCTCGAGGGGAGATTGCATGCCGGTTGGTCGCAGGATTTTTGAGCGCTCGTACCGACCGATCGAAGGGAATGGAGTAAGACCGTAATGAAAGACCTAACTGAAATTCTCGCCGATCTTTTCCGGGAACAGAGTAATCGCCCCATGAAGGTCAAGGAGATCGCGAAGAGACTGGGTATAAGAACGGACTCCTACAGGTCTTTTCGAGACAGGGTCAGGGACCTTCACAGAGAAGGATTTCTGGTCAAGGTAAAGAAGGGAAAATATGCCCTGAAAGGTATGGCCGATCTGGAGGATGGTAAGATCAGGGTGAGACGGGACGGTTCGGGAAGGCTCCTCATAGATGATAAGGATGGAAAGACACTGTACATCTCCCCTCGGGACAGAAAGAACGCGATCGATGGGGATTATGTAAGGGCCCTGGTCATCGGAGAGTCACGGAGAGGGAGTAGTAGAGGAAGGGTAATCGAGGTGCTGAGAAGGGCTCATCCATGGGTCGCGGGATTTCTGGACAGCTACAAGGGAAGGCATTACGTGAGACCCGGGAACGTACGTTTCGACAAGGAGGTCGTTGTCAAGGGTGACATGAAGGGAGCAGGTGAGGGGGACCTGGTGACGGTTAGGGTCGATGATTGGGGGAAAGGTGGTCGCTTTGTCTATGGCTCCATAGACAGGGTATTTGGTGAAGTATCTGAGACAGAGGGGGACATCCTATCCATCATTCTCGAATATGGCCTCCCGCTCGAGTTTCCATCCGAGGTCCTGAAAGAGACCGAAGGGATCCCGAAATGTTTAGGGGCCGAAGAGATCGATCGAAGGAGGGATCTCCGGTCGCTAAACGCCTTTACTATCGATCCGGCTGATGCCCGCGATCATGACGATGCCCTCTCGATCGAAAAACTCGGCGATGACCTGTGGAGAGTGGGGATCCACATCGCCGATGTCTCCCACTACGTTAAAGCCGGTACTCATCTGGATCGAGAGGCCCTGGCCAGGGGGAACAGCGTCTATCTGGTCGATCGGGCGATACCGATGCTGCCGGAGGAGCTCTCGGGTGGAATATGCAGCCTGGTACCGGATGAAGACCGCCTGACCCTGAGCGTTCTGGTCGTGCTGGATGGAGATGGTTCAATTCGGGAAAAAGAGATAGTGGAGACGGTAATCCGCAGTAGACATAGACTCACCTATGAAGATGCCCAGGTTATCATCGATCGTGAAACCGATCAATCATCGGATAGCCGGTTGTTTCACGACATGAAGGATCTGTTCCGGTTGAGCCAGGCGCTCAGGAGGAGGAGGTTGGAGAGCGGGAGCATCGATTTCGATCGACCGGAATCATACGTGGTCCTCAACGAAGAGGGTCTGCCAATAGATATCCGTAAATCTCTTCAGCTCGGGAGCCATCGGTTGATCGAGGAGTTCATGATCGCAGCCAACGAAGTGGTGGCACGCCACCTGACAGATGGAAGGACCCCTATGATATACAGGGTCCATGAAGAGCCTTCCGAAGACGACCTGGAGGTACTGGGGGAATACCTCGTCAGGTTTGGATATACCCCGCTTTGGCGGAGATCGGGAATATCACCGAAGACTTTTCAGTCAATCCTGAAATCTGTTCGGGGAAAAAAGGAAGAGGCCATAATTACCAATCTTGTCTTGAGGGGAATGAAGCGAGCTCAATATTCTGTGCAAAATATAGGACATTTCGGGCTCGCGGCGGAACTTTACACCCATTTCACCTCTCCCATCAGGAGATATTCCGACCTCGCCATACATCGACAGCTGAAGGCTGAGCTGAATTCCAGAGAACTTCCCTATCCCGCGGAAGAGAAAGAACGTCTTGTTGAGATCGCTTCCGTCACGACTGAACGTGAACGCATAGCAGACCTGGCCGAATGGACCTCGGTCGATCTGAAAAAGGTCCAGTTCATGGAGAGGCACCTTGGAGAGGTCTTCGGGGGTACGATCAGTGGATTCGTGCAGGCCGGTTTCTTTGTTATACTCGATCGATATTTTGTCGAAGGTATGGTCCCGCTCAGGGATATCGAAGATGATTATTACGACTTCGTAGAAGGGCTCTTCATCATCCGGGGAAGGAGGAGAGGTCGGATATTTTCGCTCGGTGACCAGGTGAATGTCCAGGTTGCGAGGACCGATCATCTCCGACGTGAAATCGATTTCTTACTGATCGACCATCAACCGGGGTAGCAGGAGCAGACGAATCAAGACCACGGTCTTTATGTCACTCCATCCATGTAAGGCGTCAAACCTTGACATATTCAGCCCTTTTTGCTATTCTCGACGTCATAACTACCGAATGGCCGTGCTAGACGGGGAGCTAGCGGTGCCCTGAACCTGCAATCCGCTATAGCAGGGTCGAAAACCTGTCGTGAGGCTTTGTTGTACCGGTATCCAGAGGGATTTCGAGGGTGTTGACGGCCCGGGACCCGCAAGGCAAGAGTTGTGAACCTGGTCAGATCTTGATCGAAGCAGCCATAAGCAAATTTCCTTGTCTGTGTGGACAAACCTGAGCCCGAGCCGGAGAATCCTGTAAGGTCCGGTATGGCAGGTCGATGACAGGGCACGGCCGTTATATCCTCAGAACAGGATGGATAGTCCCAATCTCGCTTGATTCAGGTTGAGATCCCCCTCCATTACAAAAGTCCTGTAGTGGTGGAAAAGCATGTTGAGGGAAACGCGGTGGTGGAGCCTGGCCCGTATTCCGGCCCCGAGGTTATAGGTGGTAAATCCACGATCGAAGATGCCATCGTAGAAGATGCTCTCACGACCAATTCCTGCCTGGAGATAAGGAACAACGTCTTTGCCGGCTGGGGACAGGTTGTAGAGGAGATTGAAATCGGTCAGGAGTATGTCGGCCCCGACAAAGGACTCGAGTGTTGGAGAAAACAGGTATGGCCCGCTCCGTTCGAGTAGTGTGGAGGTTGGGATATCAGCAATGTTGAAGCCAACCTCGAGATAACGGGTAGCGAAGAAACCGAACTCGACTCCAAAGATCCCTCCGGAAGAACCCTCGAGTCCTAAAAATTCCGAGGTGCTTCCTCCGAAATCGACAAAGCCGAGGTAGGGGGTTATCTCACCGCGCCAGATGGGATGGGATTCGTAGCCTCTTCCAAACCTCACGTGAGCGTTGGAAGTAGAGCTTAGAATTAACAGTGTCGCCGTAAGAATACAGATTGACCTTAACATTGGACAATACTCCTTCGAGTGTTGGTTGAACTGTTTTGTGATGATTTGCATAATGTGTTATCTGTCAACATGTTAGACTCCAGGTGATCTGTGGGAGTCCTTCGGTTTTGAAATCTTCATTCTGAATAAAGGCAATTTGCGTACCGATGAGTTCTTATACTATGCGTAGATCTATCGGAGAACCTGTGGAAGTATGCGCTTCTACTTATGACGCTGTATATAATTCGGTGAACTGATGGAAAGGGGTTGAAAATTGCTTGATATCTTGAAGGATGAACTCGGTCGTGTGGGAAAGCAGGACGGGGTCGACTACGCCGATGTGAGGTTAGTGGAGAAGGTCTATGAAGGGCTGAAGATGAAAAACGGCAAGGTCGATTACATTCACCAGGATGAGGATAGAGGCTTTGGTATCCGTGTCCTATTTCAGGGAGCATGGGGATTCGCATCATCGAGCAGGCTCGAGCCGGGAGAGGTCGAGCGGATCTTCGAGATGGCCGTGCAGATCGCCCGCTCGAGCGCCAGCGTATCCAGGGGGAGTGTCTCACTGTCACCGGTGGAAGCGGTAGTCGACGACTATTCGAGTCCCTGTGAGATCGATCCGTTTCAGGTGTCTCTCGAGGAAAAATTGACACTCCTCGAGAAGGCGTCTAATGTCCTTATGAAGGGACCTGAGATCAAAGTGGCGGAATCCAGTCTCGATTTTTATCGCAAGAAGGTCACGTTCTTGAGCACAGAGGGAGCCGAAATTTCTCAGGAGATTGTAGAGAGTGGCGGCGGCATTCACGTTGTCGCGGTTCGGGATGGTGAACCTCAGATACGATCCTACCCTAATTCCTTCGGAGGTAATTACGCTACGAGGGGTTATGAATTCATCAGGGGACTGAACCTCGATGGTGAAGGAGAACGGATCAGAGAGGAGGCCATCGCCCTGCTCTCCGCGCCTCCGTGTCCCCATGAGAAGACTACCCTGATCATATCCAGTGACCAGATGGGCCTTCAGGTCCATGAGTCATGTGGTCATCCCATAGAGCTCGACAGGGTACTTGGATCTGAGATCAGCCTGGCGGGAGGCAGTTTCCTTAAGGTCGAAGATGCCGGACAATTACGGTATGGATCTGACAAAGTGAACATCGTGGCCGATGCCACGGTGGAAGGTGGGTTGGGGACTTTTGGATATGACGACGAAGGTGTGAGGGCGAAGAGGACAGAAATCGTCAGCGGGGGAATCCTGAAAGACTTTTTGACCTCGCGAGAGACAGCCGGACTCTCCGGTGAAAAGAGTAATGGAACCATGAGGGCCGATGGCTGGAACCGGACACCCTTGATAAGGATGACCAATATCAACCTCGATCCCGGCGAATGGCCACTGGAGGAGATGATCAAGGACACGGATCGAGGTGTAATAGTTTCGACCAATAAATCCTGGAGCATCGATGATCGGCGGCTGAACTTCCAGTTCGGAACGCAGATCGGGTGGGAGATCAGGCAAGGCAGACTTGCGGGAATCCTGAAAAACCCGATTTATACGGGAATCACGCCCGAGTTCTGGGCGAAATGCGACGCGGTGGGTGACACGGATTCATGGAAAATGTGGGGAATCCCGAGTTGTGGGAAGGGTGACCCGATGCAGGTATGCCATGTTGGACATGGTGCACCCCCGGTTCGATTCAGAGACGTAGAGGTAGGAGTGATGAAATGATCGGAAAAGACAAAGCACTGAGCCGCCTGAAGGATGTTTTAAAGGACCGGAATGAAGAGCAGGTCGAACTTCTACTGGTTGCCAGGGATGTGGGCTGTACGCGCTATGCCAACTCGGTGATCCACCAGAATGTGTATGAGGATGCTGTCTTGGTTTTTATCCGGGTACTGGAGGGGGGCAGAGTTGGATTGGCGAAGCTCTCATCCCTGGAGGGGGATGACCTCTCGAGGTGCGTGAGCAAAGCAAGGGAAGCCGCGGCTCGGGGGAGTATCGAGGATCGGTTCAAGACATTTCCGACACCATGTGATTATACCGAGGTTCTCGCGTTCTCGGATGAAACGGCTGAGTTCGATCATGGCCATCGTGCGGAGATACTGGGAAAAATATTTGCAGACGCCGGAGAACGCGGAATCCAGATGGCGGGCGCATTCACGACCGGTAAGGAGGAGATCGCAATCGTCAATACCAACGGGATAGAGGCTTATCATGCCTCAACGTCCTATGATGTTGCGTTTACCGCTCTCTCCAATAAGGTCTCCGGTCACTCTGGAAAGGTGGGTACGGACATCAAGGAGCTTGATATCACCTCGCTTGCGAATACCTCGGTCGATAAAGCGCTGGCCGGTGAAGGTTCGGTCGCCCTGTCGCCGGGTAAGTATACCGTTATTCTTGAGCCCAAAGCACTGGCGGAATTGCTCGAGTGGACGTCATATATCGCCTTCGGAGCGAAGAGATACCAGGAAGAGACGAGTTTTATGAGGGGGAAGATCGGTGAAAGGATCGCAGGTGAAAATATCACCCTATACGACAATGGACTCGAGCCCCTCGGGTTTCCTCGCTCGTTCGATTATGAAGGGGTTCCGAAGGGAAGGGTGGATATCATCAGGAATGGGATAGCGGAAGGCGTTGTCTACGATACCCTGCATGGTTCCCGGGAAGGTAAGCCATCTACCGGGAACGCGACGCTGCCGCACTCAGAGGACGGTCCCATACCACTGAATCTTTTCATGGAAAGGGGTGATATATCCAGGAGTGAGATCATGGCTTCGACGGAGAGAGCCGTTCTTGTTACGAGGTTCCACTACGTCAATGGTCTCCTGGAACCTGAGATCGCCTTGATGACCGGTATGACACGTGACGGCACATTCCTGGTGGAGGATGGTGTAGTGACGAAGAGGGTCGAAGATATGCGTTTTACCGATAGCGTCTTGAGAATCCTGAACAATGTCACGGCGATCTCGATCGAAAGAGAGTCTATAAAGTCTTGGTGGTCAGATGAAGGTGTCTACACGGTCCCTTATATCAGGGTCGAAGAGATGACCTTCACGGGAAGGAGTGGATAAAAAAAGTTCCCCGCAGAATGTCGTGTGCAGAAAAGACCTAATTAGGAGTCTCTAACCTCTTAGTCCTGTCATCACGGACACAGCAGGGAACTTCAAAACTGGTGTCGGGGTTATTTTATCGACAGGGGCGGATCGTCATGCCCCATTCGGTTTCAATAAATTCATCCTGTTGTTCAGGTCTTCAATGAACTCATCGCTGTCGCTTGCGACTACGCAAAGGGATGCGCACAGCAATGAGCTGACGACGACAACGCTCGATACGATAAGCCAGATCATGGTTCAGTCTTCTTTCCGGTGCCTGTTGTGAGACATGTGTTTGAATCAATGTTCTCTATGCTTCGACTCTCATAATCGCAGGAAATATGCCATCTTATAGCCCATTTCCATTATAGGGATCAATTTGACGTTAACCTCTTAATAAACAATAGGTTAGGCCTGCCCCATCGTTGGTTCAGGAGTTATCCTCTACAGAGATCGGGATCGTGCAGGCATGACATTTTTTCACGATCGGGCAAAGAAGGTAGGCCAGGGAGGTACAGTGAAAAAGACCAACCGTACTATTTTGATTTTTTGTCTTCTCTTATCGTGGCCGGTGATTTCGGCTGCATTCGTACGCTATATCCAGCAAGATGGGTGGGAAGGGGAGTCAATAAATATCCATAGTGAAAGGGTCGCCCTTCCCATGGATTCATGGAATGAATTCCTAGGTCGGTATGGAAGTCGATGGAAGATAGACTGGGATGAAGCATTGGGGACACCTCGAGCCATATATGGTTCCAGTATCGAGATGTTCCCGGGAGGAATCCTGACCGGAGGGTTTTTGTCGGACAGGCTCCTCTCCTTTGTAGACGAAAACAGGTCCCTCTTCGGTATCTCATCGGGTGAGCTCCGAGTGGTAAACGCCGAAAAACATGGCCGGTTTTGGTACGTGGACTATCAGCAGATTTCGAATTCAGTGCCTGTCTATGGGGGCCGTGTTCAATTTCGACTGCGGGGTGACGGTAAACTCATTGCGGTGTCGGCCAGGTTACACCGCGAGATAGACTCGATCTCCACACCGGGTCTTTCTGCCGGTAGTGTGGAGGCGAGGGTTAAGAGGGAGGTCTTCTTCGAAGAGGGAATCGATCGCACGATAGGTTCACGGCTCGTTGTTTACCCACACAAAGATACGGGTGCGATACGGTACACGCTCTCCTGGGTGGTCGAATTGATCACGCTCGAGCCGCCCGCTCACTGGTTCTATGTGGTCGATGCGGTTACCGGTGAGGTCGTCGATAAATGGAACCAGATATACTATGATGAAGTCCCCTCCGATACCATTTTCGGGGTTGCGAGAGGCACTATTCTTCCAGAGACTCCGACCAACGATCCAGAAATGCGATTTTTCAAGGACCTGCTGGTTGAGCTCCAGAGTGGTGGATCTGATGTCACCGATTCAGCGGGTATTTTCATCATAGAAAGAGCCAATCCAGGTCAGGATTCAATCTTCGTCGAGCTTTTGGGTCCGTTCGTGAACGTCGACAACGATTCCTCACCCGATGGTCTCATCGGGATGGAAGCCGTCGTAGGATCCCCCAATCCAGTCGTGTGGGACAGCATGAATTCTGTCATAGCGGAGAGAAATGGTTTTTACCACACGGTCGTGGTCCATGACTATGTCAAGGCGATCGATCCATCATATACGGGACTCGATTACATGGTGCCGTGCCGTGTGAACCTGAACCAGACGTGTAATGCCTTCTGGGACGGTTTTGGAATGAATTTCTTTCGCGCTGGTGGGGGGTGCGCAAATACGGCGAATATCGCCGATGTCATTTATCATGAGTATGGCCACGGTGTCACAGACTATCAGTACAGGCCATTCCCTCAACCGTCCGGGGCCATGCACGAGGGATTTTCGGACTATATCGCCGCAACCATCACGAATCAATCTCTGATCGGCCGTGGATTCACCGGTCCAGGCTCCTGGCTGAGGAACACGGAAAACAGTCGTGTCTGGCCGGCCCCTGAATGTGGGGGAGAGCCACATTGTGTCGGCGAGGTAATCGCCGGCGCCCTGTGGGATATGCGACAAAACTTAATCGTGGCGCTTGGGCAGGAAGAGGGAGTGGCGTTGTCTGATTCCCTCTTTCACTACGCCCGGTACGGTCTTTCGACCACATTTCCGGATTACTTTATCGATCTTCTTCTGGTTGACGATGACGATGGCGACCTGTCCAACGGGATCCCTCACGCCGAGGAGATCTGTGAGGGCTTCGAGAACCATGGGTTGTCATGTGTCTTGACCCCCAATGCGCCGCTGATCTTCGATGTCGGCAACGGAACCGATCTGTTGGCCATCTGGCAGCCCGCCCCTCAGCTGATGGCTCCAATTACCGATTACCTTCTTTTCTATGGACTGGAACCCCGAGTATACTCCGATTCCATATCGACCGGCGTCGACACAACGATCGTCGTGACAAATCTGCTCGAGGATCAGACCTATTACTTTGCCCTAGCCGCGGAAGATTCGACTGGTAGAAGGAGCTCCCTGTCTCAGGAAGTGGCAGCTGTACCGTTGTCTGTTCCTCTTCCTCCGACAGGTGTCCAGAGCTCCTCTCACACGGACGATATCTCCCTGTCATGGTTTCAGAACGGAGAACTGGATCTCGATGGGTACGTTGTCTCGCGCAGCGTATTTGTCGACAGTGCGTACTCGGATCTTGCTACGGTCACTAAGAGCGAAACGACATACGTAGACCAGACTCCAGACCCACATGTCATGTACTATTACAGGGTATCGGCAAAAGACACAGACGGCCTGGCAGGTGACCCATCTGAAGCGGTGCGTGGAAGGCTGATGAGCCTCGACGGTGGGATCCTGGTCATCGACGGGACGAGGGATGGACAGAACGGACCACCCTATACATGGTCGGACAGCACGGTGGACAATTTCTACACGAATATTCTTGCCCGGTACCCCATCTCTGCCGAATATGATATCGCGGACAGTCTCGATACGGCATCGTTTCTACTCGATGACGCGGTCCTTTCTCTCTATTCCACGGTCGTCTGGCACCAGGACGACAGGCTGGGTGATGACTTGATCCCGTACATGGACGCTATCGGTAGTTACCTTTCACAGGGCGGGAGGCTCTTCCTCAGTGGATGGCAGCTCATCAATCAACTTAGCGATGTATCCTCCGGTCCTGTCATCTTTCCATCCGGCAGTGTTCCTCACGACTACCTCAAGTTAAATTCCGGCGAGATTCTTCTTAGTACGCTTCGGGACTTCGCAGGAGCCGATTCGAGGGTCGGCGATTATCCGGACATGAGGGTCGATTCGACCAAGGCCTGGCTCTTCGAGGGGAACCTGTTCGAGATGGAAATAATAGACGAGCCCCTGGTAGGTGAACCGGTCACCGAAGCGATCTACTCCTACAGGTCATCGAACGGGGACACGGCGCTTTACAACGGGGAGGTTGTAGCTCTCCGTTATCTTGGGGAAGATTATCGACTCGTCGTATTTGACTTTCCACTCTTTTACATGGAGGTCTCATCCGCGGAACAGGCCATGGATCAGGTTATGGCGGATCTGGAGGAGATGGTTGGAGTAGCCGGAGACGAGGGGGGAGGAATAACAATACCACGTGCTTTCGCACTTCATCAGAACCACCCCAATCCATTCAACCCCTCCACCTCGATAATTATAGATGTTCCTGCGAGTAAAATCGGAAATGAATCGGCAGGTGTCAAGACGAAGGTGGCCATCTATAACTTAAGGGGACAACTTGTCCGCCTCCTCCTCGATGCGGACAAGGAGCCGGGAAGGTATATGCTTACTTGGGACGGTAGAGATAACAGGGGTGAACGGGTCGGCTCCGGACCCTATCTCTACCGGATGGAAGCCGGTGACTTTGTCTCCACGAGAAAAATGGTACTCTTGAAATAGCGCAGGCGTCAATTTAGCGATGTGGGGTGTGTTGCGTAGTCGGAGCTGACAGTTCTCGTGGATCCCGACCTGCAGCTCAACTCGGTTGTTTCTGTCTGGGAGTAGACTTTGAAACTCTGTCAAAAAATCTTCTTATCTCAAATCTTTATCATTTTCCTCTTGGCACCGGATATCGGAAGTGGCCAGGAGGTTTATGGCCCTCCTCCACCCTCCAGGCAATTCAAAGAGGGATGTATATTCCTTGGTATTGCCAAGAAGGGAGAGGCCCTGGTGGCTCTTTACTTGAGGAAAGAGTGGTGGACACAAAATGGCGTTGTGATCGACGCGATCCTGGTCCCGACCGATAAGTTCCCATTTGAGAGTGGATATCGAGGATTTCAAAAGAAGGACCCTTACAGGATAAAGAAGGGTAAACGTCTGCTACTGACGTTCGAGGGAGGAATGGAGCCTTTCAACCTGCGGCACCATATCGATATAGGTGACACAAGCCCCATAATGGTTGAATTCAGGTCCAGGGGAAAGAACAAGGATCTCATCCCCGATGATGTCGAGAGGATCGATTTCAAAGTGAAGGATGTTTCGAAGTGGGTCAAGGTTCCCAAAAAGGAGCTATCCATGTGGAGTCGTTCGTTTGATGAAATAGAAGATATCTCTCTCGGACGCGGAAGGACCACCGGTGCAGGGGGCAGGACAGCTGAGAAAGGCCGTATGGCGGTTCAGAAGATCAATGAGGCTGATTACAAGGGGAGATATGTCACTTTGAACGGGACATATCTTTTCGAACGGAAGACAGTATATTCAAATATCCTCGCTGTCTTCGATGTGGGGACATTCCTGGAACATACGAAGCCGGCCGGCGGAAGCTGGATGGAGGTCCTATTTGGAGATTCTAAACAGAAAGGGTATGTCCTCGCCATTTATCTCGTCGATGACGAGGAGGAAGCCCTTCAATGGGAAAATGAAAAGGGCTTGACTCCCGTGGAGCCGCCGTTAGGTCAAACTCCTCCAGACGTGGAGCCCGAAGAGGCCTCGGAGCCTTGACATGCCCTGAAAGTCGTGTTATAATTTCTGGCTTTTTACCGGCAGTTGGCACTTTTTTTGCTCGCTAAACTTTCGATGTACTATGGCCGGAGCGTCTTCACGGTGGTCCTGGAAAGAACGGAGCAATGTATACGGAGAACAGGATAGTCATAACCGGGATCGGGGCGATCATGCCCGGGAATATCGGGATGGAAAAAGCGTGGGAAGCCTGCTTGACCGGAATATCCGGTATAGGTGAGATCACCTCTTTCGATGCATCGTCCTTTCCGGTAGGGGTTGCCGGTGAAGTCTCCGATGATGATCTTTATAAACTGCTCCCGGAGGAACGATGGGATAAGGTCGATCGGTTTTCAGCACTGGCGATGGCCGGCGCGAAGGAGGCACTGGAGGACTCTGGTCTTGATCCATCGTCGAAGGGGGAGCAAATCGGCGTATTCATGGGCTCATGCTTCAGCGGTAGGAAGAGCATAGACAAGCAGAATATAGCATTGTATCGCGGAGGTGCGAGGCGTGTCCATCCAAGACTGATGCAGAATAACATAACCAATGCCTGTTCTGGAGAAATTGCCATCTTCCTTGGACTTAAAGGGGCGAATCTGGCTTACGGAGTCGGCTATTCATCCGGTTCCTACACTTTGATTCAGGCGTACAATACGCTCAAATTGGGTCGATTGGATGCCATTCTGGCCGGTGGGGCTGAGGCCCCGATACTGCCGCTTGTCATCGAGGAGATGATCGAAGTGGGAGAAATGTCCGGCAGGCGTGATGAACCGACGAAGATCAGCCGTCCCTTCGATAAGGATAGGGACGGTTTTGTTGCATCGGAGGGATCCTGTATCCTTGTTCTCGAGCGCCTCGAGAGCGCGTTGTCGAGGGGGGCAACTATCTATGCGGAACTTACCGCTTACAGCGTTTACTATGACAGGTCTCGGAGGATTGAAAACGGTTTCAGGACTCGTGAAATGGTCACGACAATGAATGATGTCCTGAAGGAGACGGGGCACTCTCCGGAGCGAGTCGATTACATCTGTGCCAGTGGAATGTCAACGAAATCAGACGATATCGCCGAGACTCGTGCTATCAAAGAGGTCTTCGGTGACAGCGCGAATCATGTCGCTGTGAGTTCGGTAAAACCTGTAACCGGATACGCGATTTCGGCAAGTGAGGTATTTGAGGTGGCTCTCTGTTCCATGGCCATTCAGGAGGGAAAGATACCTCCAACAGCAAACCTCGATAGCCCGGATGATGAGTGTGATCTCGATTACGTGCCCAATAAGGCGAGAGAAGCCGAGGTCTCGGTGGCCATGAGTAACTCTTTTGGAATCGACGGGAATTATTCATCATTTGTCTTGGAGAGGTATAAGGAATAGGTAGATGGGTGAGAGGATAGTCGTCACAGGGCTTGGTGTTATCACATCGATAGGCATAGGTAAAGACAACTTCTGGAACTCGATGATGAACGGTGAATCCGGTATTAAACAGATCAGCAGGTTTGATATCTCAGATTATCCGACCAAGATTGCCGCGGAGATCAGGGATTTCGACCCCTCTAAATATATGGATTCCGAAATGCTCAGGAGGTGTACGCGGTGGAATCAGTTCGGGATCGCCGCGACCCGTATGGCTCTTGAAGATGCCAACCTCGACCTTTCCAAGGTACCATTGGAAAGGGTGGGGACATCTGTGGGTATTGGAGGAGATATAATCGGATTTGTCGACGAGAGGACATCTATCGAGAAGGGAAAATTGCTTCTCCAGAAAGATCTCTCTGATATCCCCAGCCTGTTGCCAAGTCTTCTGTCCGATGAATTTGCCTTTGGAGGCCCCAACGTTTGCGTTGCTACGGCATGTTCAGCCGGGAATCAGGCCGTTGGGCAGGCGAGCGACATGATTCGTCTTGGGAAGGCGGATTTCATGATAACCGGTGGAACGGAGGGACCGATTTACCCGCTTGCTGTTGCGTCGTTCTGCGCACTGCGCATAATGTCCAAGCGGAACGACGATCCGAAGAGATCGAGCCGACCGTTCGACCTCCGCAGGGATGGATTTGTCCTCGGAGAAGGGGCGGGGATAATGGTCCTGGAAAAAGAGAGCAGTGCCAGGGATAGAGGTGCTCAGATATATGCGGAAGTCGCCGGGTATGGGGCTACGTGCGATGCTTTTCACATGACGATGCCGGCTCCGGACAAGGTGCAGATTGCGAGAGCAATGTCCCTGGCTCTGGACGAGGCGGGAGTCAAACCGGATCAGGTAGACTACATCAACGCTCACGGGACATCTACGGAAGCTAACGACATCGGTGAGACAAAGGCGATCAAATCGATTTTCGGAGAGAGGGCCTATGAAATACCGGTCAGCTCGATCAAGTCTATGATAGGACATACTATCGGAGCCGCCGGAGCTATTGAACTGATCGCTACGATACTGGCCATTGAAAAGGGGATTGTCCCGCCTACTATCAATCAGGAGGAACCGGATCCAAAATGTGATCTCGATTATGTCCCTAATGAGCCCAGGAAACATGATGTGAAGGTCGCGTTATCGAATTCTTTCGGGTTTGGAGGGAACAATACCTCCATACTGGTGCAGAAAATAGATCAGGCCTGATGGCAATGTTGTGAAAGGAGGAGCTGGACGATGGGTGACGGTATTAACTCGGTTGAGGAAAGGTTGAAAAAAGTGCTGGTGAATGAGCTGAAGATCGATTCAGAACAGATCAAGACTGACAGCTCACTTGCCGATGATTTAGGAGTGGACTCGGCTGATATGGTTGATCTACTTTTCGCCATCGAAGATGAGTTCAATATAGAGATCTCCGATGACGAAGTTGAAGAGTACCAGAAGTTCAACGATATTGTCGATCGTATCAAAGAAAAGATAAACTGAGGCATCAATTTCAGTTATATCCTCCCGGTGGGGCGCGGCAAGCAGCGCCCATACAGGAGTGTGGAATAAATAGGGACAGTCACCATTTATTAAATGGTGACTGTCCCTATTTAACTACTCACTGATCACTATCGTTGATGATGAAGAACCTCTAGACCCGCTTCAGGGTTGACATATCGGAGGAAGTGCTTTATCTTCGGCATCTGTCGCAACAACGAGAGGGCAGCAATACCAGGAATATAGTCCTGTTGTTTGTACAAGCCCCTTTCACGAACCTGGAACCTTGGAGAAGAGCATGAAAGAGAAGCTCGCGTCTATTTTCGGTTTAATATGTATCGTAACGGTTATTTTCACCCTGTTCAATAAAGGATTTGCCGATCAGGAGAGTACATCGGGTAATCCTCCCACCTTTGATGAGATCAGGGAACACATAATAAAGGGAGA
Organism: uncultured Gemmatimonadota bacterium; assembly: GCA_964442125.1. GTDB lineage: Bacteria > Gemmatimonadota > CAZMKB01 > CAZMKB01 > CAZNLH01 > CAYTWO01. Next base: position 7,661 of record CAYTWO010000012.1, on the reverse strand, counting down.
AGCCAGGTCTCATTCAAGACTGAGCCATCTCCTGTCAACCTCTTCGGCGCAGAGAAATTACGACGTCACCTATTACCGACTGGACATCGCCATCGACGAGAATGCGGAGACCGTGGGGGGTGATGTCCTGATGGTCGGCAGGAGCCTCCTGGATAGCCTGTCGATGGTAGAAATCGACCTTTACGATAACATGCAGGTCGATTCGGTGAAGTCTTCCGGTCAGCTTCTCGGTTTTACACACAGTAATGACGTACTTTCTGCAACACTCTCTGCTGTTGTCAACATGGATGAATTGTTTATGGTCAGGATCTTTTACTCCGGGACACCGCAATCGGTCGGATGGGGATCGTTCGGGTTCAACACGCATGGAGTTAATAATGACCCGATCATCTGGAGTTTGAGCGAACCGGATGCCGCGCGAACCTGGTGGCCGTGCAACGACGATCCCTCAGATAAGGCGGACAGTGTCGATATCTACCTCACCGTTTCGGATGATCTCGTGGCATCCTCGCAAGGTACCCTGGAGAGTGTGATCGACAACGGAGACGGGACAAAGACCTTTTACTGGAAGGAGCATTATCCCATTACCACCTATCTCGTATCGGTGGCGATCAGCAACTACGAAACCATTTCGGACCTGTACGTCTCCTCGAGCGGAGACTCGATGCTGGTGATCCATTACGTCTACCCCGAGAGTTATGGTGATGCGCTTGAAGACTTCAACGTCACAGTGCCGATGATAGAGGCCTTTGTAGAGATTTTCGGTGAGTACCCCTTCCTTCAGGAGAAATATGCCCATTCGGAGTTTCCGTGGGGAGGGGCTATGGAGCATCAGACGAACTGCACCTATGGCACCGGACTGATAACGGGAAATCACCGCTACGACATGGTCGTTGCCCACGAACTGACCCACCAGTGGTGGGGTGACATGATCACCTGTGAGACATGGGAAGACATCTGGCTGAACGAGGGTTTTGCATCTTACGGTGAGGCCCTGTGGGCGGAACATCTGGGTGGCTTTAATGACTACCGGGCCTATATGATTGACCTGGACAGGTACTTTAATGGAGGGAACTTTTCCGGTCCCATCTATGATCCGACCCAGCTCTTCGGTTCTACGGTCTACAACAAGGGTGCCTGGGCCCTCCACATGCTGCGCCATGTACTCGGTGACAGCACCTTTTTTCAGGCGCTCTGGGATTACGGGCATGATCCCGACCTCGTGTTCGGCACGGCGACGACGGCTGAACTTCAGGGTGTCCTGGAGACCTCGTCCGGTGTCGATCTGGGCTGGTTCTTCCAGGAGTGGGTCTACGGCTCTAACCGCCCCAATTACGAGTACTGGTGGGGATCTGAGCCATCAGGAAACGATTACCAGCTTACCGTAAGCGTGGACCAGGTGCAGACCAACGCCCCCGTTTTTAGGATGCCGGTCGATATTCAGGTCGTCACGGCATCGGGTGAGTCTACATTTACGGTCATCGACAGCCTCGAGGTTCAGGAATTCGTCTTCATGCTTCCTGAGGAGCCACAGGAAGTATACATCGACCGTTACAACTGGATCCTGAAGCATGTTAGCATGGTACCGCCGGTCGGGGTAGGAGACGATAAGACGGGAATCCAGTTGCCACGTTCGCTGGCGCTGCATCAAAATTATCCCAACCCTTTCAACCCATCGACCGTAATTTCGTACGATATCCCTGTAGATCTGGACGGGATGGAATTGAACCTGGTGATTTACGACATCAGGGGTCGGAATGTGAGAGGGCTGAAGAGTGGTCCTGCCAGGGGAGGGAAGAACGAAGTGACCTGGGACGGGCGGGATGACCGTGGTAGACCGGTGGGGTCCGGGCTTTATCTCTATCGCCTCGAAATTAACGGGAGGATAGAGATGAAGAGGATGGTGTTGCTGAAGTAGTTAAATGCGGTCGCTGCCAACTACTATAGAACGGGTCAAAAAAGGCGATCCTGTGGACTGGAGGTGCATGTTTAAATCTGAGGATCGCTCAACTTAGGTCTTAATCAATCCACAATAGCCGGGTAACTCCGGGCAGGTTTCGGGTTGACAAAAGGTTGTCGACTGGATAATTTTCAATAGCAGGTGGGCGATTAGCTCAGTTGGTTAGAGTGCTTGCTTGACATGCAAGAGGTCACTGGTTCAAGTCCAGTATCGCCCACCATTCCCCTCTTAATCAATCGGTCGAGTCCCGTGTCTCCTTGACCTGTCCCGGCAGCATGGATGGGTCTTTTTTAAAGAGGAGCTTACCATGATAGAGCAAAACCCCTTGAGATTGGCGGTGATGGTTTCCGGAAGCGGCTCCAACCTTCAAGCAATAATCGACAGGTTCCATCATAAAGGTGGTCCGGGCAACCTGGCCGGGGTTTATCTCGTAATCAGCGATCGCGAATCGGCTTACGGTTTAGAACGCGCGGAGCAGGCCGGCATCGACACTATGGTCATATCCCCGTCTGATTTTGGAGGGAGCGAGGAATTCGGCGAGAAGCTCATAGAAACTTACAAGAGATTCGAGATAGATTACGTCGTCCTTGCCGGCTACCTGAAGATGATCCCTCCAAATGTCATTGAAGACTACAGAAACAAGATAATCAACATTCATCCGGCGCTCCTGCCACTCTTTGGAGGTAAGGGGATGTACGGGATTCGGGTCCACCAGGCCGTCCTGGAGTCAGGAATGAAGGTGTCCGGCGCGACTATCCATTTTGTAGATGAGGAATACGATCGCGGACCGATCATTGCTCAGAAAACGGTCCCGGTCTACAGTGATGACACACCGGAATCCCTGGCAGCGAGGGTCCTCGAGGTGGAACACACCCTTTTCCCGGATGCAATCGAACTGATTGCTGAAGGGAGGGTATCATTAAAAGGGAGGATCGTTGACGTGGCGGGGAGGGAACCAGAAGATAAGGAAGATCGAATGATGGAGGGGAGAAGAGATCGATGAAGGTAAGACGCGCACTCTTGAGTGTATACGACAAGAACGGTATAATCGAATTTGCAAAGGGACTCAATGACCTGGGTGTGGAGCTGATTGCCACCGGAGGGACGGCCGGGCTCATCAAGGAATCGGGATTGCCGATCACCATGGTCGAGGAGATCACGGGATTTCCCGAGATCATGTCGGGTCGCGTAAAGACCCTGCATCCCGCGATCATGGCGGGGATCCTCGCGAGAAGGGACAGGGACCTGACCGAATTGTCTTCATTCGATATCGAGCCGATAGATCTCGTCGTCGTCAATCTTTATCCTTTCGAGGAGTATGCCTTTACCGGAGAGCATAGTCACACAGAGATCCTGGAGGAAATAGATATCGGGGGTTGTACCCTCCTCAGAGCCTCTGCAAAGAACTGCAAGGATGTGGCGGTTGTATCCTCTCCGGACAGGTATGTTGAAGTACTGGAACGGCTCAGGGAAAATGGCGGAGAACTCGAGGAGAGTTTTCTCCTGGAACTCGCTGGAGAGACCTTCCATCGTACGGCGATTTACGACTCCCTGATCGGGAGATATTTTGACGGTGTTGCGGGTGAAAAAAAGGGGCTGCAGTCACTTCCTCACTTTAACCTGATATGCAAGCGATCACATGGGTTGCGGTATGGAGAGAATCCCCATCAAGCGGCTCACTTTTTCGAAGCACCATTTCCGGATAGGCTGTCGATCGTATCGGCCGCCCAGCTTCACGGAAAGGAACTCTCGTACAACAACATAATGGATCTTGACAGTGCGGTATCGCTTGCCGTAGATCTGCCGGAAACGGCCTGTGTGATCATGAAACATACCAATCCATGTGGAGTGGGGATTGGTGAGACTCCCCTCGATGCCTACCGGAAAGCCCTGGCAACCGATCCAATATCCGCGTTCGGTAGTATAATCGCTTATAATGCCCCGGTCGATGAGGGTGTAGCCGATGAAATGAGATCGCTGTTCGTCGAATGTGTGATTGCACCCTCATACGGCGAGAAGGCGCTCCAGATTTTCAGTGAGAAGAAGAACCTCCGGATCATGGAACATCCCGGTTTTTCTCAAGAGGTTTCGGATTCAGGGGAGTACCATCTCCGGAGTGTCAGGGGAGGGATACTGGTTCAGGAAAGAGACGACGTGGTCTGGGATGAAGAGAAGCTTTCGACGGTGACGGATCGAGAGGCAACACCGGAAGAAAGAAAGGCGCTGAAATTTGCCTGGGTGGTCTGTAAACATATCAAATCGAACGGCATCGTACTCGCCGCGTCCGACAGGACGATCGGTATAGGTACGGGTCAGATGAGCCGGATCGATTCCGTAGAGATTGCCTTGATGAAAGCCCGCAACGCAGATCTGTCGGTCGAAAATGCCGTTATGGCGTCAGACGCGTTCTTTCCGTTCGGTGACGGAGTGGAGCGGGTGGCTGGGGAGGGAATCAGCGCCGTCGTTCAACCCGGCGGATCGATCAGGGATGAGGAGGTTATTCAGGCTGCCAACAGGTACAACATGGCCATGATCTTCACGGGTGTCAGGCATTTCAGGCATTGATTGTAGAACTAGAGGTGCATGTTTCAGTGTGAATCAATCAGAGAAATTGAGAAAGCTCCAGATTGTAGAAAGGTTGACGGGATTGGACGAAACAGTTATTTTTTTTCCACTGAATCTATCTGTAGAACTGAAAAATGTCAGGAGGATCTCTTTGAAAAAGATTTGTTGCATATTGATAATCATGTTCCTTGCGATTTCGGTATCACAGCTCGAGGCTCAGCAGAAGATTCGCAACGGCAAGATAGCCGTGACGAGTGCCAAGGTTCGCCTTAAATATAATAAGTATGACGAGGCAATCGAGGTGCTGGAGGAAGGGCGGAGAGTCGATCCAGGACACGCACCGCTTTACCCGCTTCTCGGGAGCCTTTACATCCATAAAGGAGAATACCTTAGAGCAGACAGCGCCTTCGATATCGCGGTATCACTCAGCGCAAAGTTGGAAAAGGAAGTCAATGAAGTGAGGCTCGATGAGTGGTCTAAACTGGTCAACCGCGGCGTGAAGGCGATGAAGGCCGAGGAGTATGATGAGGCAATTCTCCATTTGTCGAACGCGACGATCATGAATCCCGAGGGTGTGGAGGCTTACATCAATCTCGGGGCTTCGTATTCGAACAGTGGCCGGGCCAGAGAATCGGTCAAGCCGTTTCAGAAAGCGCTTGAACTCGATCCTGAAAACATCGACCTGAAATTAAGCCTGGCCAAGATATACAACAATCTGGGGAAGCCGGACAGCTCCAAGGTATTCTACAAACAATCTCTGGCTATTGAACCGGATAACATGTCCGTAAAGGAAGGTCTGGCATCGTGTTATCTCCGTGAAGGGAGCCTTGACTCGGCCAGCACCCTGTACTCTGAATTGTTGTCTGGTGAGGAAGTGAACCCGGATGTTGCCTTTAATGCAGGCCTTGTAGAGATTCAGAGAGCGAACTGGAGTGGAGCTGAGAGGGCCTTTTTGATAACGGTTGAAAACCATCCGGGTGATGTCGAGGCCAGAGAAAACCTCTGTATCGCGTTGATGCAATTAGAAAAATATAGTGAGGTAATCCCGCATCTGGAAAAAATCATCGAACTCGATGATTCGAATATAGAAGCGTGGGGAAGCCTGATCGTTGCTTATGCTCAGGTCGGAATGAACGATAAAGCCGGAAAGGCCCACAAAAAATATATGGAGCTTGGAGGAGAAGAATAAAAACCGATCATCGTCTCTTGGAGATGGTGGGTTCAGAATCCGAGTGATGAAGCGAGCCTTTTAATCTGGTTCAGTGAGACCAGAAAGGGTAATCTGATGTTGTATGTAATCGATTCGATATTGCTGGGAAAACGGCCTTTCAGTCTGTAAATGCTGGAAGGCCTTCTTATTGTTTTGAAAGGGAGGGAGCATCATCGTGTCTGAAGGAAATGACAGCGATAAATCCAGAAAGGTCATCTTCAACGAGGAAATGATAGATCGTGCACTCGTAAGGATCGCCCACGAGATCGTGGAGGAGAACCGTGGTTCGGATGACCTGGTCGTTGTGGGGATTCGAACACGGGGTGTGCCCCTTGCCAGACGGTTGGTAGATATCATCGAATCGTTCGAGGGTGTCAGAATACCCATGGGAATCGTTGATATAACCCTATACAGGGATGATATCCACCACACTGCCCCTCGTCCCGTAATGGGTGATACAGATCTCACAATCGATATCACCGGCAAGATAGTCGTCCTTGTAGACGATGTCCTCTTTACCGGAAGGACTATCAGGGCAGCGATGGACGAATTGATTGATTTCGGCAGGCCATCGAGGATACTCCTCGCCACGCTTGTGGACAGGGGACACCGTGAGCTGCCGATCAGGCCCGATTTTGTGGGCAAGAACATTCCTACAGCAAGGGGCCAGACGGTTACAGTAAAGGTAAAAGAGATAGATGAGTTAGATGAGGTGAGTATTGGAGCTTAGTGGTTCTGCTCATAAATACGAGCAGGACCACTAAGTGAGACATTGCATTCTTCTATGCAGGGGGCCCGATGAAATTCAACAGAAAAGATCTTCTTGGACTCGAGGAACTCGATTGTGAAGAGATCGAAATGATATTGAATACGGCTGAGTCTTTCAAGGAAATCTCAGAACGGAGGATAAAAAAGGTTCCGGTCCTGCGTGGCAACACGATCGTCAACCTGTTTTTCGAACCAAGCACAAGGACACGGATATCCTTCGAGTTCGCTGAAAAACGGTTGAGTGCCGATACGACGTATATAGCTCAGGCGATGAGCAGTGTGCTCAAGGGCGAGACTCTGGTAGATACGGCCAGAAACCTCGAGGCGATGCGGATCGACATGGTAGTCATCAGGCATAGTGCCTCCGGTGCCGCAAAGTTCCTGGCAGAGAGGATCGTCTCCAAAGTCATCAATGCGGGAGATGGATGGCATGAACATCCCACGCAGGGGCTCCTCGATATGTTGACCATAAGGGATTTCCTCCATAAAATAGAGGATCAGCGAGTCGTAATTGTCGGCGATATCACGCACAGTCGGGTTGCCAGATCGAACATTTGGGGACTCACCAAGCTTGGTGCCGATGTTGCCGTCTGTGCGCCCCCTACACTGATCCCGCCGGATATAGAGGAGCTGAACATCAAGGTCTACAACCACATCGAGGAAGCGATCGCCAATGCCGATGTGCTGAACATCTTGAGAATACAGTTAGAAAGGCAGCAGGCGAACCTCTTTCCCTCACTGCGGGAATACAACAAGATATTCGGCATATCCCAGAAGAGACTGGAAAAGGCCCCAAAGGAGCTGTTGATACTGCATCCCGGTCCAATGAACAGAGGGGTCGAAATCGACTCTAACGTTGCTGACGGTGATCACGCTGTAATCCTGCATCAGGTCACCAATGGGATCGCTGTTAGAATGGCAGTGCTTTATCTGCTGGCTGGAGGAGAAAGTACTGCTGTAGCTGAGGCTAAAGAAACGGGTCAGGTTGAGATCTGACAGGTAAAGTCAGGTTTGATCGAATCCATGTGGTTAGCCGCGAGGAATGAGCTCTCTTTCCATTTTTAAGCTGTTTTGTGATCTAAATCAATGAGCCGAGGCGGAGAAATGCAAACGATACTGATCCAGAAAGGAAGACTTATCGATCCCAAAAGGGCTATC
>CAYTWO010000011.1:12081-35475 GCA_964442125.1 uncultured Gemmatimonadota bacterium | reverse complement strand
ATCCGTGAGGGAGGCAGGACGGTTGGTGCCGGTGTCGTTACCGAAATCGTTGAGTGAGGAAGGGTATGGTTATCCAGCGAATTAAGATAAGGCTGAAGTCATTTGATCATGTCCTGATCGATAGGTCGGCCGATGAGATCGTGAAAACAGCCCAGAAAACGGGTTCGGTGGTATCAGGTCCAATACCCCTGCCCACCAAGAGAAAATTGATCACTGTACTCAGATCGCCCCATATAGACAAAAAGTCGAGGGAGCAATTCGAGATGAAGGTCCACAAGAGACTCATAGCGATTCTGGACCCGAAACCTCATACGATAGAGGCGTTGAAAAAACTAGATTTACCCGCGGGCGTTCATGTTCAGATCAAGTCCTGAATCAATAGAGGCGTAAACTTTGAGCTGGAGTTGCTTTCGAACCGCCTCGGTGTCGGTCCAGGTGTATTGAAAGTACCGAAAGGATCGGGAGTAACGACAAATTAAGGGCATAAGGGAATGATTGGTTTACTTGGAAAAAAATTGCAGATGACGCAGTTATACGACGATGAAGGAAGACAGTTCGCGGTCACGGTTATCGAGGCGGGCCCCTGCACTGTAACGCAGGTTAAAGGAGATGCCGAGGGAGAACGGAAGGTCGTCCAGCTTGGATATCATGAGGTGAAAGAGAATAAGTTGCTTTTACCGCAAAGAGGCTTCTTTAAGAAAAACGATTTACCGATGATGAAATATCTGAAAGAATTCCCTCTCGGCTCGACCGAAGAGGAATATAAGAAAGGACAATCTCTCACCGTTGAAATTTTCAATGTTGGGGATCGTGTAGATATCATCGGTAAGACAAAGGGAAGAGGATTTCAGGGTGTGGTAAAAAGGTGGGGCTTTTCTGGCTATGACAGTACTCACGGAACCAAGGACAAGCATCGCGTGCCAGGTTCGATTGGAGCCTCTACTTTTCCGGCAAGAGTATGGAAGAACAAGCGTTTACCTGGAAGATACGGAAATGAGCGGATGACGATCAAGAATCTCAAGGTTATGAAGATCATACCCGAGGAAAACTTGATTTTTCTAAAGGGTGCCATTCCAGGTAGCAGGGGAAGTTTGCTGACCATCAGGACAAAGAAGAGAACAGGGGAATAGACATAAGGATGGCGGATAAAATCATAGAAGCCCCATTATATGATCACAAAGGTGACGAGAAAGGAAAGCGTCAGCTGCCAGCCGGCGTATTCCTTCAGGAAGTGAACGAAGCGGCCGTTTATCAAACGGTCAGGGCATACTTGACCAACCGACGGCAAGGTAGCGCCTCGACAAAGAACAGGTCTATGGTCAGAGGGGGTGGGAGAAAGCCCTGGAGACAGAAGGGGACCGGAAGGGCTCGAGCAGGCAGTATAAGATCTCCTCTTTGGAGGGGTGGAGCAATGACCTTCCATCTGACCCCCAAGGACTACAGGATGAAGGTAACTAAGCGGATGAAACGCTTGGCCCTTAATTCGGTCCTTTCTCAGAAGGCGAGGGACGAGGCGATCAGAGTATTCGAGTTCTTTGATTTCCCAGCCCCAAAGACACGAGATATGGTAAAACTTCTGAACAAAGTTGGTGTCAATGAGGGGAAAGTCCTGGTGCTGACTGAAGAAGTCAAAAAGGATATCTATCTCTCGGGGAGAAATCTGTCGAAGGTGAGAGTTTTTCCATTCAAGGATGTTAGCGCACTCGAGATCCTGGATGCTGATTTCCTGTTGATCGAGAATGGAATCGTTGAGACACTGGAGGCAGCGGAGAGTGTGAAATGAGGGATCCAAGGAAGGTTATCAAAAGACCGATTATCACCGAGCGGAGTACATATCTCCAGACAAGAAACAACAAGTATGTATTCGAAGTGGACCTCAGGGCGAATAAAATTGAAATTGCTCACGCTGTGAAAAAGCTTTTTGATGTTACTGTCCTTGATGTGCAGACTCTCAAAATGAAGGGAAAGCCGAAGAGACTGGGTGTGTTTTCCGGGCGCAGGCCAGATTGGAAAAAAGCGATCGTGACACTGAAAGAAGGGGATTATATTGAGGTGTTCGAGGAGGTATAGTCGGAGATGCAAAGTTATGACGCTCTGTATGCGCATCTAATTATGACGCTGTATATTAAACCGTGTTTGAGAAGTAGGTAATTGAGGAAGGCGAATCAATGCCCGTGAGAAAATTCAGACCCGTTACTCCCAGCCGCAGATTTATGGTGATATCTTCATTTGAGGAGATCACACGTAAAAAGGCGGAGAAGTCACTGCTTGAACCTTTGAAGAAATCTGGGGGAAGGAATCACCACGGCCATATCACGCTGAGGCGAAGGGGTGGAGGTCACAAGAGAAAGTATCGCCGGATCGATTGGAAGCGTAACAAGCTTGGTATGTCGGGTATAGTGCAGTCAGTCGAATATGATCCGAATCGCTCCGCCAATATTGCATTGATCCAGTACCAGGACGGTGAAAAGCGGTATATTCTTCATCCGGTAGGTTTGAAAGTGGGTGACAACGTTGTCTCGGGAACAGACAGAAGAGTCAAAGTGAAGGTAGGCAACTCCATGCCGCTTAGAGTTGTTCCACTCGGCAGTGAGGTTCACAACGTCGAGCTCAAGCCCGGAAAGGGTGGCCAAATAGCTCGCAGTGCCGGAGCGAGCGTTCAGGTCGTCGCTAAGGAGGGAAATTTTTCCCATCTCAAGATGCCGTCTGGCGAGGTTAGACTGGTCAACCTCGACTGCATGGCGACAATTGGGAAAGTGGGGAATATTGATCACGAAAATACAAACAGTGGCAAAGCAGGTCGATCGAGATGGCTTGGAAAGAGGCCGAAAGTGCGGGGTGTTGCTATGAATCCGGTCGACCACCCGATGGGTGGTGGTGAGGGAAAATCCTCTGGTGGTAGACATCCCACTACACCCTGGGGAAAGAAGACTAAGGGACTGAAGACCCGGAGAAAGGGTAAAGGTTCCGATCGCTATATCGTGAAGAGACGAAAATAACGTGAGGCCTGAGAGGATATAATACTATGGCTAGATCGGTGAAAAAAGGTCCGTTCATCAACGAGAGACTGTTGAGGAAAATCGAGGAAATGAACGAAAAGGGGACGAGACAAGTCATCAGGACCTGGTCCAGGCGCTCCACTATTTCACCCGATTTTGTCGGCCATACACTGGCGGTTCATAATGGCAACAAGTTCATCCCTGTCTTTATTACCGAGAATATGGTCGGGCACAAACTTGGAGAATTTTCCCCTACCAGGTTGTTCAGAGGGCATGGCGGCAAGCTCGCCGAAAGGACCGCCAGGTCTAGATGATCTGTTCGGCATAGCAGGTTGATTTGTAAGTGTGCTGATATTCACTAAGTGGTCTGCTAAGGAGGAGGACAAAAGCAGGTATGGAGGGTAAGGCGGTAAGCCGATATATCAGGTCTTCACCCAGGAAGGTTAGACTGGTTACAGATCTTATCCGGGGACTTTCTGTGGAAGAGGCCTATTCGATCCTTCAGTATTCCCGGAAGAGCGCAGCTGTTCCGGTACTCAGGACTCTGCGTTCAGCGGTAAGCAACGCACTCAACCGCGTCGGTACCCTCCATTTAAGGGTGGAGGACCTAAAGATTACGGATATACGCGTTGATGAGGGTCCGACCATGAAACGGTTTCGGGCGATGTCAATGGGGAGAGTCGGCAGGATCCGGAAGAGAACGAGTCATATTACAGTTATTGTTACATCGGATACTTAGGTTATGTCGCCCGGTATGGTGATGATCTGGAGAAAGGAGATCTTTTGGGACAGAAAACACATCCAACAGGATTTAGGTTGGGGATTGTGAGTAACTGGCAATCACGATGGTTCGAGGAGAGAGATCTTTCGGCTTACCTGATGGAGGACGAGCGGATCAGAAAGTATCTCAAAACGCGACTTTCACACGCTGCTGTCTCAAAGGTAGAGATAGAGAGAACACCTAATAAAATAGTATTAATCATACATACCGCGAGACCTGGTGTAGTGATTGGAAGGAGGGGACAGGAAGTCGACAAGCTCCGCGATGAACTGACTCAATTGATCCATTCCGCCAGGAAAGAAGATATGGAAATGAAACAAAGGAAGGGGTGGAGGAAAAGGGAAGAAGAGGATAGTTCCAGCGAAGATGACGAAGTCCAGATCAAGATCGAGGAGATCAAGAAACCCGAACTGAACGCGAAGCTGGTAGCGGACAATGTTGCCTTTCAGCTGACGCAACGGATAAGTTTTCGTCGAGCGATGAAAAAATCTGTTACTTCGGCGATGAGAGGGAACGCCCAGGGGATTAAGATCCAGTGTAGTGGCCGATTGGGTGGAGCCGAGATCGCCCGATCCGAGGGATATCACGAGGGCCGCGTCCCCCTGCATACTCTCCGGGCTGATATTGACTACGCCAGAAGTACGGCACGCACAACGTTTGGTGCGATCGGTGTCAAGGTATGGATATTTAAAGGAGAGATACTCGGTCCCATGGCGGAAGGGTCTGGTAGTTCAAAGGCGGATCTGTAAGGATGGTTTGACGAGGAGATTTTCATCATGTTGATGCCCAAGCGGGTAAAATTCAGGAAGCAACATCGAGGTCGTATGAAAGGAATGGCACTCCGGGGTAACAGGGTCGATTTCGGAGAGTACGGTCTCCAGGCGCTCGAGTCAGGATGGATCACGAATCGGCAGATAGAGGCCGCCAGGGTGGCCCTCACCAGACGTATAAAAAGGGGTGGGAAAGTGTGGATTCGGATCTTCTCGGACAAGCCTTTTACCAAGAAACCAGCGGAGACCAGGATGGGCAAGGGAAAAGGCAACCCTGAGGGCTGGGTCGCTGTTGTCAAGCCAGGAAGAGTGATGTTCGAGCTGGAAGGTGTTTCCTATGATTTAGCCAAGGAAGCTATGCGCCTGGCCTCCAGAAAGTTACCCCTGAAGTCGAGAATGATCAGACGGGAGGAATAGACATAGCTCATGAAGGGTTCAGATACCAAGAATATGACAGTTGACGAGATAGAAGCGAAAATAGAAGAACTGGAAGAGGAAATTTTCAGACTCAAATTCCGGCACGGAAATCAGGGAGTCGATAATCCCCTCCGTTTGAGATATATGCATCGTGATGTTGCCAGACTCAAGACTGCCTTGAGAGAAAATGAACTTGGGATATACAAATTACCGCAATGATAAAAGAGGAATCTAATGGACAGACGAGGTCGTCGTAAAGTTAAAAAGGGAGTAGTTGTTAGCAACAAAATGGACAAAAGCGTAGTTGTTTCTGTCGAGAGGGTGTTTCAACATCCGTTATACAGAAAGCTGGTCAAAAAGACCAGCAAAGTTGTTGCTCACGACGAAGAGAATAGATGTCAGGTGGGAGACGAAGTCACGATTGTGGAAACCCGTCCTATCAGCAAGAGAAAAAGATGGAGAATTGGGGAAGTATCTGCATCCTATGGTGAAGAGGCACAGATACCCGACGGTGCGGAAGGAGAAGGTGATCCTCAATGATTCAAACTCAAACGATGGTCAAGATTGCGGACAATTCAGGAGCCAAGCGAGCCCAATGCATAAAAGTCCTGGGTGGATCGAGGCGGCGTTATGCCAGAGTTGGAGATATTGTCGTTCTGACCATCAAAGATGCTATTCCTAACAGTGCCATCAAGAAGGGGGATGTTGTTCGCGGTGTCGTGGTCAGGTGCAAGAAAGAGGCGCGCCGAAATGATGGTTCGTATATCCGATTCGATGAAAACGCCTGTGTAATCATCAATGAGCAGAAAGAGCCAAAGGCAACGAGGATATTCGGCCCCGTGGCAAGGGAGCTAAGGGAAAAGCAATTCATGAAGATCATTTCTCTTGCACCGGAGGTCCTGTAAGTGCTCACCCGCGGGTGAGTGGAGATAACAGATGGACATAACGAAAAATGATACGGTTCTGGTGATCTGTGGAAATGATAGAGGTAAGACGGGAAAGGTTTTGAGGGTTTTCCCGGATGACCGGAGGATAACGGTGGAAAACGTGAATTTCATCAAACGTCATGCCCGTCCAACCACGGCAAATCCTCAGGGTGGAATTATTGAAAGAGAAGCGCCAATTCATGTCTCAAATGTGATGTTGTTCTGCTCGAAGTGTAACATGGGGACGCGGATCAGACACAGGGCCCTTAAAGATGAATTTTCCACGAAGGTTCGTATGTGCGCTCGGTGCAAAGAGGTTATCCCGAAAGGTATAGAGGAAAAGTAGAGGCCAATCGAATCAGGGGGCAGATAAAGAATGCTTGGGGTTCTGGAGAAAGATTATAGAGAGAGAGTAGTGGACGAGATGGTGAAGCGACTGGGTTTAAAGAACAAGCTTCAGGTACCTCGCATAGAAAAAATTGTTCTTAATGCGGGAGTGGGTGATGCCATTCAGGAAGCAAAATATCTTGATGCGATGGTAAAGGAACTGGCGTTGATTGCCGGACAAAGGCCTGTTATTCGGCGGGCCAAGAAATCTATTTCGAATTTCCGCTTGAGGGCAGGCATGCCGGTCGGCTGCTCTGTCACCTTGAGAGGAGTCCGCATGTATCACTTTCTGGAAAGGTTGGTCAATATCGCGATCCCCAGGATTCGTGACTTCAGAGGAATTAATCCCAAATCATTCGATGGCCGTGGGAATTTCTCTTTTGGGGTAAAGGAGCAGATCGTCTTTCCAGAGGTGAACTATGATGAGGTCGAAAAGATAAGGGGCTTCGATATTACTATAGTGACAACGGCCAGGAAAGACGATGAGGCATATCTCCTGCTTGACCTGCTGGGATTGCCTTTCCGTCGGCCCTCCCCTTCTTCAGCATGACGAATTGGATTGAGGTGGAGGTCTCAATGATATTCAGGACCTAATTTGAGTGGTTCTGTCGAGTGAGAGAATCGCTCAAATTAGGTTAGGAGGAATTTTGGCAAAAAAATCTCTCATACTGAAATGTAAGAGAAAACAGAAGTTTAAAGTCAGGGAATACAATCGTTGCCAGCGATGCGGCAGACCCAGGGGTTATTTGAGGGATTTCGGGATCTGTCGGATATGTTTCCGGGAAATGGCCCTCGATGGGAAGATTCCGGGAGTGAGAAAGGCAAGCTGGTAGGATAGAATATTGCCCGGCATCAATTGTAATTATCTGTCGATCCATACAGAATGGAAGGAATATCGAGATGACAATGACGGACCCGATTGCTGATCTTATAGTCCGCGTGAAAAACGCGGGGATGGCAAAGCACCGGCTGGTGGAGATACCCCATTCCAATGTAAAGGCGGAATTCGTGAAGGTCCTGAAAGAAAACAAGATGATCACCGATTATCGGGTTTTGACCGATCGTTTTCCACTGCAGATCAAGGTCCTGCTCAAATATTCGAGAGACGAAGCCCATGTGATCAAGGGGATAAGACGGATAAGCAAGCCGGGCCTTAGAATTTACACGGGGAAGAAGAATATCCCCAGGGTTCGTAATGGGCTTGGATTTGCTATTATTTCAACGCCCAAGGGAATAATGACAGATAGTGATTGCCGCAGGATGGGGGTAGGTGGGGAGGTCCTGGCCTATGTCTGGTAACAGCCGGGTCATAATCCTTACGTGGCTGTTGTGTGAGTAGTTGCATACCGATAAGAAGGAGGCGAAAAGGAGGTTGTCCCGTATAGGAAAGAAACCGGTTTTGATTCCTGAGAAAGTCAAGATAACGTTGAAAAACAACAGGATCGAGGTCGAGGGACCGAAAGGGCGTTGTACCAGGGACCTGTCGCTCGAGATGAAGGTCGTGGTCGGTGAGACTGAAATCCGGGTCGAACGTCCTTCGGACGGTGCAAAGCATCGATCAATGCACGGATTGACGAGATCCTTGATCGCGAACATGATAGAAGGTGTGAGCACTGGTTTTGAAAAGGAACTGGAGATAATCGGTGTTGGCTACAGGGTGGAAGCGAAGGGCAAGGACCTAAATTTTCAACTCGGGCTCTCTCACCCGGTCATTTTCGAAGCCCCTGAAGGGATAGAATTCGAGATCGTGAAACCGACTCAACTGAAGGTCAAGGGGGTCGACAAGGAACTCGTCGGCCGAATTGCAGACAGTATTAAGAAACTGAGACCTCCCGAGCCTTATAAAGGGAAAGGGATCCGTTATAAAGGCGAATATATCAGGAGGAAAGCCGGGAAAACAGCTATGTAATCTGCAGGACGTTGCCAGGGTATAGAAGGCTGACATCAAAGTGGAGCGATAGAGACTCGATGGGGAAACTAAAGGGAAATAAGGAAACCTACAGGAAACGCAGACATTTACGTGTGAAGCGAAAGATATCGGGAACACCGGACAGACCAAGGTTGGTGGTCTTCAGGAGCCTCCGGCACATATATGGTCAATTAGTTGACGATATTCAGGGGGTAACATTGCTGGGGATTGCCAGTTCTTCCGCCGCTATCAGGAAAGGCATGAAGGAAGATAAAGGTAAAATCGGTGTGAGCAGACATGCTGGAAAATACCTCGCGAAGCAAGCTGCAGAATCGGGCATAAAAAAGGTTGTGTTCGACCGCGGAGGATATAAATACCATGGTCGGGTCAAAGCCTTCGCGGAGGGAGCGCGCGAAGGAGGATTGGAATTCTAAGCGAGCAACCTTCGTGGTTCGGGAAGATGGATCTGCTCTGGGATAGCAACTGGCAGGGATAAATCGAGCCTGAGCCATTCCGAGCCGGGTGCTTTCATCAACATGGGAGGAGTCTTGATAACAAAAGATAAAGAAACTCCTGAACTTCAAGAAAACGTCATCAGTATCAACAGGGTGGCAAAAGTTGTCAAGGGGGGCAGGAGATTTGGTTTCAATACGCTTGTTGCTGTTGGTGACAGGGATGGCCGAGTTGGTCTGGGTCTTGGAAAGGCGAACGAAGTCGCCGATGCCATACGAAAGGGTGCTGAGGCCGCAAGGAAAGCGATGATCAAAGTTACGATGACAGATAGAACGATACCGCACGAGATTGTCGGGCGCTTTGGCGCCGGCAGGGTACTTCTGAAACCTGCGTCTCCCGGTACCGGCCTGATCGCGGGGGGAGCGGTTAGAGCTGTACTCGAGTGCGTTGGCATTCAGGATATTCTTACAAAATCACTTGGCTCGAATAACTCTCACAATATTGCTAAGGCTACTTTGGAGGGATTGAAGGCGTTGAGTTCTCCTGTGGAAGTTGCCAGGCTCCGAGGGATAGAAATCGACGATCTACCTCCTTTCAGACGCGCGAAGAAGAGTGTAAATGACGAAAAAGATATCGAAAATGCTGGAGATCAAGCAGGTTCGGAGCGGGATAAAACGTCCTAAGAAACAGAGAAGAACCTTGGTTGCACTGGGTCTGACTCATCACCAGAAGGTCGTTGTACGTCCGGATAATCCTCAAGTTCGTGGGATGATCCGGAAGGTTATACACCTGGTAGATGTTAAGGAAATAAATGAAGAGTAAAGGCGGCATAACGCAAAAGCGCCGTGGCTATCGCCGGAACAGATTGCTTTGCGTTTTGCATTATGAGGTCAGGAGGAAAAGGTGAAGCTTCATGCGCTCAGGAGACCTGAGGGCTCTGCGAAGAAAAAGAGGAGAGTGGGCCGTGGATCGGGAAGTGGAAAGGGTAAGACGTGTGGACGCGGGCACAAGGGATTCAAATCCAGGTCAGGGGCAAAGATTAAAGCTGGATATGAGGGTGGGCAGATGCCGCTGCAGCGCAGGTTGCCGAAGAGGGGTTTCCATCCGTTACGTAGGACCGAATTCCAGGAGGTAAACATTCAAGATCTGGAACGCTTTACCCAGGCAGTCGAATACACTCCTGAAGTTATGAGAGAACTGGGCCTCATAAAGCATACGAATCGACCGGTGAAGATCCTGGGGAACGGATCGATCGAGCGAAAGATCCAGGTCAAGGCTCACGCTTTCAGTCGTAGTGCCAGAGAAAAGATCACGCAAGCGGGCGGCGAGGTGGAGGTTATCTGATGGCTCAAGCTCAGAGCTTTCAAAACATCTTTAAAATACCCGAGCTGAAGAGACGGATACTCTTCACGGTCGGCATCCTCATTGTTTTCAGGCTGGGTGTCCATATCACTTCGCCGGGGATAGACTATACGGCCCTGGCAGAATTCTTCCAGACCCAGAAGGGGACACTGTTCGGGATGTATGATATGTTCGTTGGCGGCGCCCTGGGGAGAGCAGCTATTTTCGCCCTTGGCATCATGCCGTATATCAGCGCATCTATTATTTTTCAACTCCTGACATCGGTTTTCCCCTATTTTGAGAAGCTCCAGAAGGAAGGAGATGAGGGCAGAAAGAAGATCACTCAATATACCCGTTACGGGACTGTGTTAATTTCACTGGTCCAGTCCTACGGAATTTCGATATGGCTGACATCACAGGTCCCGAGAGCAATAATCATGGAACCGGGTCCAGGTTTCATGGCGATAACAATCCTGACCCTCACAACTGGAGCGGTATTCGTTATGTGGCTCGGAGAACAGATCACGGAGAGAGGAATAGGGAATGGAATGTCTCTGTTGATCTTTTTCGGGATCGTTGAAGGGCTTCCAGGAGCTATCTTTCGGTCAATCGGTCTTTGGCAGAGTGATGTGCTCCCAACGATAAATATTATTCTAATCCTGATCCTGATCATATTGATCATTGCAGGTGTGATTTTTATGACGCTTGGTCACAGACGAATCCCGATTCAGATACCCCGAAAGATAGTCGGGAGAAAGGTATATGGAGGACAGCAGACGCACATACCACTTCGGATCAACAGCGCTGGAGTGATGCCGATCATCTTCGCCCAATCGATCATAATATTCCCGGGGACCATCTCAACTTTCTTCCCGGGAATAAGGTGGCTCGAGGACTTCAGCACCCTATTTCAGGTCGGATCACCGCTCTACATGATTCTCTACACGCTGATGATCGTTTTCTTCACCTATTTTTATACGGCGATCATTTTCAACCCTATCGACGTCGCGGAGAATATGAAGCGTCAGGGTGGATTCATTCCTGGTATCAGGCCAGGCAGCAAGACAGCGGATTACATCGATCGTATCCTTACCAGGATAACGTTGCCCGGTTCGATATTTCTCGCCGCAATTGCCGTCCTGCCGATGGTTCTCGTCACGAAATTGAACGTTCCTTTTTATTTTGGAGGAACCGGATTGCTGATCGTGGTTGGCGTAGCCCTCGACACGGTACAGCAAATGGAATCTCACCTCCTCCTCAGGCACTACGATGGGTTTATGAAAAAAGGGAAAATCAAAGGCAGGAGGGTCTTTGGATGATGAACCTCGTAATTCTGGGCTCTCCCGGTTCAGGCAAGGGGACACAAGCCCTGATGTTGGCCCGGAAGTATTCCCTCCTGCAGATTTCGACCGGTGATATCCTGAGAGATGCCGTACTGAAGGGAACGGAACTGGGTAGCAAGGCCAAGAGCTATATGGATAGTGGTGGACTTGTTCCAGACGAACTGGTCGTCGAACTTATAGAGGAGACATTAAACACCAGTGAGAGGAAAAAGGGGTTTATTCTCGATGGTTTTCCGAGGACCCTGAACCAGGCAAAAGCACTGCACAAGCTGCTGGTGGGAATGGGAGAGGTGATCGATTATGTCATATATCTCGATGTTTCAAAGGATGAAGTAGTTAGAAGGTTGTCTTTGAGGAGGAGCTGCCCGAACTGCAATCGCCTGTACAACATGGTATCGGATCCTCCCTCCGACGGGATCAATTGTGATGAATGCAGCAGCGAGCTTATAATTCGACGTGATGATAAAGAGGAAGTCATTCTGAATCGGCTGGAGATCTACAATAACGAGACATTGCCTATTTTGAAGTGGTACGATCAGAAAAGTAAGGTCGTCAAAATTAACGGAGAGATGAAATCCTCCGAGGTCCTCGAGCAGATCTTTCGATTCCTTGATAATGGGTCGTGAGCCTGATTCGATAGAGGATAAACGGTATGGGGAAAAAGGCTGTTGTTACGAGTTCCACGGGTGTCATACTCAAGCCTGCTCACGCAATTACCAGGATGAAGCGAAGTGGTGAAATTGTTGCTGAAGCCCTTGAGGCCGTTAAAGATGTCATTTGCCCTGGAATCAGCACTGCTGAGCTCGATTCCGTTGCCGAGGAAGTGATCTGTTCCTTTAAGGGAGCACGGCCGGCTTTCAAGGGATATAGAGGTTTCCCGGCCACTCTCTGCGTTTCAGTGAATGAAGAAGTAGTACATGGGATCCCCTCGGATAAGAGAGAACTGGTGGAGGGCGATATTGTCAGTCTCGACGTAGGTGTCTATCTCGATGGATATTATGCGGATGCAGCAACCACACTCCCGGTGGGGGAGGTCTCGGATGAATTATTGCGATTTCTCGAGGCGACAGAGACGGCTCTGATGAATGGACTCGACAAGGCGCGACCTGGGAATCGACTTGGCGATGTGTCTTCCACTATCCAGAGTGTTGCCGAACATAGCGGGTATTCTGTTGTGAGGAGCCTGGTCGGACATGGGATAGGCTCACATCTTCACGAGGATCCTCAGGTACCGAACTATGGTTTTGAAAATACTGGAATGGAACTCAAAGAAGGGCTTGTTCTGGCCATCGAGCCGATGTTCAACATGGGGGGTTGGGAAGTGAAGACACTGAATGATCATTGGACGGTGGTAACACTTGATGGAAGCAGATCTGCTCACTTTGAACATACGGTGGCAGTTACCGGGGATGAACCATTGATCATCACATCAAAGAACAGGAATCAGGCTCTGGATGAATAGTTGCTTCGCGTGCCAACGGTTACAATAATGCACACAATTAGGTGTTATTTGAGTGAAGATAACCAGGTTCATTTTTAACGTCTTGCAGCGTTATCATAAAAAGATTTGTAATTAGTAGCAATTCAATAAAGGCATGAAGAGTCAAAGAGAGGTAAGGACTAAATGGCCAAAGAAGAACCCATTCAGGCCACAGGGATTGTCATAGAGCCACTACCTAATGCTATGTTCAGGGTGGAGCTTGAAAACAAACATGAGGTTCTGGCTCATGTTTCGGGTAAGATGCGGATGCACTTTATCAAGATCTTGCCTGGTGATAAAGTTTCATTGGAACTTTCACCCTATGATCTGTCCCGGGGTAGAATTGTATACAGGTTCAAGTAAAATGATCGCTATGGTTGTGGCTATCATAGAAACTGAGATATTTACCGCTATAGGAAAATTATGTCCCGGAGTTGGGAAAAACAGGGGAAATAACGATGAAAGTTCGGAGTTCGGTAAAAAAATTATGTGAACACTGCAAGATAATCCGGCGGAGGGGTATCGTTCTTGTAATTTGCAAGAATCCTCGTCACAAACAGAGGCAGGGATGATTTTTCCGGTCTGTTTGATTCCAGAAAGAAAGGACGTATAAAGTCATGGCAAGGATTGCTGGTGTAGATTTACCAAGGGAGAAGCGAGTCGAGATCGGATTGACTTATATTTTCGGGATCGGAGATTCGAGTTCAAAGCAGATCCTGGCGGAATCGCGCATAGACCCCAGTAAGAGGGTCAAGGATCTCACCGACGATGATGTCAACAAGATCAGGACGATTATCGAGAGGGATTACAAGGTGGAAGGAGCCCTTCGAGCCGAAGTCTCCATGAGTATCAAACGATTGATGGACATTGGATGTTATCGCGGTTTGAGACATCGAAGGAGTCTTCCTGTGAGAGGGCAACGCACACACACGAACGCCCGTACACATAAGGGTCCTCGCTATGCGATCGCGGGGAAGAAGAAAACCAAGGCAAAGAAATAACGCGGATCAGATGGTATTGATTTAACCAGGGAGTTCATATGGCCAACCCCAAGAGAAGAGGAAAAGGATCTCAAAAGAAGAAGAAGACTATCCAGGCTAGTGCGGAAGGAGTAGCACATATCAAGGCGACCTTCAATAACACTATTATAACCATTACTGATCCTCAAGGTAACACGATTTGCTGGGGTAGTGCTGGGAAGTCCGGGTTCAAGGGCTCGAAAAAAAGCACACCATTTGCCGCTCAGGTAACAGCCGATATGTGTGCCAAGGAGGCGCTTTCCCTGGGTGTAAAGAGAGTAGTAGTGATGGTTCAAGGACCTGGTTCGGGGAGAGAATCGGCGATACAGTCACTTCAGGCGGCGGGTTTGACGGTGAAGGCGATAAGGGATGTGACACCGATTCCACATAATGGATGCCGTCCGCCCAAGAGACGAAGGGTTTGAGCTGTTTTTAGTGAGTAGTGAGTAGTGATTAGTGATTGGTGTGTGCACACTGAACTTGAGTGGAGAGAGATACACGGAGTAAATGTTATTCTACGTATAGCTATGAACTGGGTCACTAAGATAGAGAATTGATAAAAGGAGGTTGAATGGCTCGCTATACCGGTCCGAGTTGTAAACTGTGCAGGCGTGAACAAACAAAACTCGTCCTGAAGGGGGAGAAGTGCAAGACGGAGAAATGCCCTATTGAAAGTCGAAACTATGCTCCCGGAATGCATGGTCGTTTTTCGAGACAACGCCGCCGCGCCTCAGAATATGCCATACAGCTTCGAGAGAAGCAGAAAGTAAAACGAATTTACGGTGTATTGGAGAATCAGTTCAGGATCTATTTCCGAAAAAGCGCAAGGCAGAAGGGGCAGACGGGCGATAACCTCTTGATCACTCTGGAGAGGAGGTTTGACAATGTCGTTTACAGAATGGGATTCTGCCCTTCGCGAAAATCGGCTCGACAGATGATTGGCCACAGGTTCTTTACGATCAACAATAGAATCGTCAATATTCCCTCATACCAGGTGAAGGCAGGTGATGTCATCTCGGTGAGAAGTAAGGGTAAAGACCTTGGCATCATTATGTCCAGTGTCGAGGTGAGCCAGAGGGATGAAACCCCTTCCTGGCTACGGGTAGACTATAAGGGTTTGAAAGGTGAAGTGATGTCTATCCCGGTACGCGAGGAGATACCCGAACCCGTTCAAGAGCAGCTTATAGTAGGGCTCTATTCGCGGTAATTTGAAAATTGCGTGACGAGTCACGATGAATCTTCTAAGTTCAACGGGTTTATGCTCGATGACAATTTGTGAACTCACTCAAGGCTGACTTTTGCTGTCCCCTGCGGATCAGCAGTTTCAAGCAGATGATCTAGAAAAATAATGGGAGGTTAAGAACTTATGGAACTCAAGGGTTTTACGATACCGAAACAAGTGGATAAAAACCCTGAAACCATGACCGATACCTTTGGGGAATTTATTATCCATCCACTCGAGAGAGGATACGGTATAACCCTCGGTAATGCCTTGAGGAGGGTACTGCTCTCTTCTGCCGATGGTATTGCCGTTTGGGGGATAAAGGTTGAAGGCGCTCTCCACGAGCTTTCCACGATTCCCGGTGTTATCGAAGATATCCCGGAGATCGTTCTCAATATGAAAGGATTGGTATTTGCCGTCGCGGAGGGTGATGATTTTGAAAATCAGGTACTTTCACTTAAAACCACAAAGAAGGCCAAAGTGACTGGAGCTGATATCGAGTTGAGTCCGGGGATCGAATTGATCAATCCCGAGGTTCATCTCTTCGATTTGGAAGAGAATCGGGCGATAAATATCGAGATTTATATTCGGAGGGGTCGTGGGTACGTTCCATATGACCAGCATTTGAAGGAAAACAAGTCCTGGCTTGCTGATGAGGATGAGATCGGATTTATCCCGATCGATTCGATTTTCAATCCGGTTCTAAGGGTAAACGTACGTGTAGAAAACACACGTGTAGGTGACCGAACGGATTACGATAAGCTTATTCTGCAAATCTGGACAAACGGTTCTATCCATCCTGAAGAAGCCATAACACGTGCATCAGATCTTCTTATAGAGCATTTTCTTCTGTTCAAGGAGATTAGAAAACCGTCAGACCTGGCAAAGGATAACCATGATCGTGACAAGATGAATGAGATCCTGAACCGGAGTGTCGAGGAACTCGAACTGTCGGTTAGATCGAGTAATTGCCTGAAGGCTTCGAATATAGAGGACCTGGCGGACCTGATCCAGAAGAGCGAATCTGAACTCCTTAAGTACAGGAATTTCGGGAGAAAATCCCTGAAGGAGATCAAAGAAGCCATGGATAAATATCCATCACCGCATCCTTTACGCCTGGGAATGATCCTTGAGAAAGATGAAAAAGATCGATGGGTCGTGGTCGAGGCGGAAGAAGAAATTGAAGAAGCTGAGGAAGCAGTTATCGAGGAATCGTGAGTAATACATGATATTATGACGCTCTGTATGCGCATCTACTTATGACGTTGTATATAGCAGAGGATTTGTTGATGAGACATCGAAGAAAAGTAACCAAGCTGAATCGCACGAACAGTCATAGAAAAGCCCTGTTGAGGAATCTTGCTTCTCAGCTATTTGTTCATGAGCGTGTCACGACGACAGAAGCCAAGGCAAAGGCGTTGAGACCTTTTGCTGAACGCCTGATCACGATGGCAAAAAACGATACTGTCCACTCGAGAAGGAGCGTGTCACGGCAACTCTCCGACAAGGCTGTTGTCAAAAAACTCTTTACAGAGTTGTCTCCCAGGTTCATGGATAGAGCCGGTGGTTATACACGTATCATGAAACTCATGAATCGGCTGGGCGATAATGCAAAGATGAGTATAATCGAGCTTGTTGAAAAGGGAACAACTCTTACACCCTCATCGACCAGGGGTAACAAGACTGTGGAGGAGGGGAGTAAAGGGCATGCGGGTGATGTGGGAAAGAAGGGAATGGGTCGGAGGTTGAAGAGGAAGAAAAAGATACGCGAAGAGAAAGAAAGCGGAGATTAAATCTGGTCGGGAAAAGTACTCTCCGGGAAATCGGGATAATCACCTGTATCCTCTCTATGTTCTTGCCTGCCAGGGCTCTCCCACTCGAGGATGAGGGGAGGGCTCTCTGGGTAATCAGAACCACGCTGACTTCCAAATCCTCAATTGATAGAGCTATAGAATATGCTGTCGTAGGAGGATTCCGTGTCCTGTTTGTTCAGGTCGTGGGTCGTGGAGATGCGTTCTACCCATCTTCAACCCTTCCAATGAGTGAGTTGCTGGAGGATGACTTAGATTTTGATCCACTTCGCTATTTTCTGGATCGAGCCCATAAAAATGGGCTGGAAGTTCATGTCTGGGTCAACCTCCTCTACGTGTGGTCCTCTCCCCGAGAACCAGGTTCCCCTCGGCACGTTGTGCACAGGCATCCCGAATGGATGGCAAGGCGCCCTGACGACCGGTCGGATGATCTCGACCGTGATTATTTTCTATCCCCAGCGATACCGGAAGTCAGAACTTTCCTGGTCGAAGTGATCGCGGAGATCATCGGAAAATACCCTGTAGATGGGCTTCACCTAGATTACATCCGTTATCCCTCGATAGATTCAGGTTTTGAAGAGTATGCCAGGCAGGTCTTTTTCAGCCGTTACTACATCGACCCTGCCGATCTTTTAGAACGGGGTGAAGACGCAGAGACACTGGTCGGGAACCCCTCTTACCCTGGCCTCAGAACCGAATGGTATAGGTGGAGAGCCAGTCAGGTCACCGATCTTCTCCGAGATATCCGGAAGGTTCAGAGGGAAAGATCTCCAGAGGTGACGTTATCAGCAGCCGTTGTCCCCGGTATAAACAGGGCTCGTGAAATATACGGACAGGACTGGGTAAGATGGGCGAACGAGGGGCTTCTCGATATCGTCGTGACGATGTCATATTCTCCGAAAAGGGAGGTCGTAATCGCGCAGGCAAGGGAAGCCAGGAAGGCAGTCCGCCATGGACTTCTCTATATTGGTCTTGCTGTATACAACCAGTCACTGGATAATGTCGTAGAATGCGTTAAGGAATTGAGGTCTCTCGATATCGATGGTGTTTCTTTATTTTCGTACAACTCGATGCTGGAGAATCCAGGGAGCTTTAAGTCATTGAAAAGCAACCTCTCTGAAACTAAACCCCAATCACTCAAAGACCACTAAGTAGTCCTAATTCATAGCCCCTTTATATTTTCACCTTCCTCTTTTTTTATCACCTCCCAGATCTCATCCAGCTCTTCCAGGGTCGCCTCACCCAGGATCAGTCCAGATTCGTGCGCTCTGGCGGATAGACGGTCGAATCGCCTGGTGAATTTCTTGATCGTCCAGGATAGGGCTTCTCCCGGGTGAATGCCCAGCAGACGTGAGAGGTTGACCACTGCAAAAAGAAGGTCACCGATCTCCTTTTCTACTTCGACTGTATCCCCTGTTTGACGAGCCACTTTCACTTCATCGATTTCCTCCTCGACTTTATCGAGTGCACCATCGGGAGTGGACCAGTCAAACTTCCATCCAGCGGCTCGTTCCTGGAGCCTGAATGCCTGGAGGAGGGGTGGTAGACTTGCAGGGATACCGTCGAGGATGCTCGCTTTCCCATCTTTCAGTCTCTCTCTCCCTTTTATGAGCTCCCAGCTTTCTGATTGTATGTCATTTTCTCCCTTGCAGAACAGGTGTGGGTGACGTTTCTTTATTTTGGTATCGAGACGGGAGAACAGATCTCTGGATGAAAAGAGTCCCTTTTCCTCTCCTATCACCGCGAGAAAGGCACAGAGGAGAAGCAGGTCCCCAAGCTCATCGATAAGTGCTTCGGTATCTTCCCTGTCTATCGCTTCGAGAAGTTCGTGGCATTCCTCCAGGATGTATGGTTTCATGTCCCGAGCGTTTTTCGAGCGATCCCAGTCACATCCCTCGGGTGAGCGTAGAAAACGCATAATTTCGATGATATCTTCGAAGCGCTTATCACATTTTTCTTCCATGTTCTCTCCCCTTCCTGTTGATTTACAGGAAGATATAACTGGAACCTGTGAGATTGCAAGGGGGTAGAGGGGATAAATCTTGCGTTTTGAGATATCTCTATTTATACTAACGGCCATGAGTCCTCGTGAATGCTTCAAGTCGGGGGGGATACTGGATGTCGATCTGGCTCATCTTCCCTTTAGGTCTGCACTTCGTATCGGTGCTTCGCGAGCCTGGCTGGAAATAGATCTCGATGCCGTTAAGACGAATATTGAGACTATCCAGAGGATCTCCGGTGAAGGCGTCGAGATCCTTTTGCCCGTCAAGGCGGACGGGTACGGTCATGGAGCGGTAGAGGTGGCTGGAGAGGCGATGAGGTATGGTGTGTCATGGTTTGGGGTAGCGTCTCTCGAGGAGGCCATCACACTGAGGAGGGGAGGCATTGAGGGGAACATTCTTCTCCTCACGCCGCCGATCTATGTGGAGTTGGAGCTCCTGATAACTGCCTCGATCACCCCGGTGATCACCGAACTTGAGATTGCGGCCAGGCTGAGCGAATTAGCCGGCCGGGAGGGTATTGTCTTTCCCGTTCACATTGAAGTGGATACGGGTATGGGGAGGACGGGAATTTCATGGAGAGGGGCTCTCGAATTTATCAAGAAAGTCACCGCTTTCTCGAATTTGAATATCGAGGGGATCTATTCCCATTTCAGTTCTGCTGATGAGGAAGACGAATCGTATACCAGACTCCAGCTCGAGAGATTTAAGGGATTGATGTCTGTGATCATGGAAGAGCTCATCTCACCAAAATACACGCACATGTCTAATAGTGCCGCAGCTATAAGGTTTCCCGAGATGGGTCTGCAGATGATCAGACCCGGATTATTCATATATGGAGTTTCTCCCCTCCGGTCAGCGCATGAAAGAACTCCTGTCCTGCCTGTTTCGGCGATGACATTCAGGTCAAGGATTGCTTATGTGAAAAAGGTCGAGAGAGGGGATCCAGTCGGATATGGCAGGACTTTCGTGGCCCCGGAAAAGATGAATATTGCCACTGTAGCTGCCGGATATCGAGACGGTCTCCCGTATGGACTTTCCAACCGGGGTGAGGTACTGATCGAAGGAAAAAAATGTCCGATCGTCGGAAATATCTGCATGGATATGTTGATGGTCGACGTCTCTGACCTGAATAATGTCAATCTGGGGGACCGGGTAACCATACTGGGCGAGGATCGTGGCGAGAGGATCGATGCAGAGGAGATCGCGGGGAAGGCAGGAACAATATCGTACGATGTTATTACAAACCTGGGGAACAAGGTGCCACGCATCTATTACAGGGGGGGCAAGCCTGTTAAAATCACGTCGTTTCTCGGTACCTGGGAAGCAAATAGAAAGGATTGAGATTGATATGAAAGATGAAGAGAAATCGCAAGAGGAAGGCAAATCTGAAGAAAAAGCTGGAGAAATAGACGAGCTTTTGTCGAGCGATGATATTCCACCGGCAAACTTTTTTTCCATTCTCACGACATTTCAATTGCCTGCCATGCAGTTCCTGGGGGAATTGAAAGATCCTACGTCCTCCGAGAAGGTCGAGATGCATCCGGCGCTCGCTAAATATTACATTGATTGTATCTCCGTCCTGGACGAGAAGACCCGGGGAAACCTCGCGGAAGACGAGCAGAAAGC
Organism: uncultured Gemmatimonadota bacterium; assembly: GCA_964442125.1. Lineage (GTDB taxonomy): Bacteria > Gemmatimonadota > CAZMKB01 > CAZMKB01 > CAZNLH01 > CAYTWO01. The sequence goes on along the minus strand of CAYTWO010000011.1, from coordinate 14,988 downwards.
CCTCGATGACATCCTGACTCGGCTCAGGCTGTTGTACGTCAAAAACACACCTGGTGACCAGTGTTCTGTCATGTAAGAAGTTGCGCAAAATTACGAAGTGATTTTGTCTGCCTGCAAGGCTCGACTGAGGGAGCATAGCAGAGCTATGTAACTGAAGGAGCAACGCCGCAGGCAGACAAAAGGACAAGTAAGATGCGTCAGTTGTTGCATGACAGGACACTAGTAAGGAGATATGTCCCTCTCCTCGTCTTCGATGGATTTTGCAGGGAAGGAAGAAACCTCGGAATTCGGACGAGTTATGCGGATGCAGCAGCGACAATCGGCCACGTCTTTGGGATCGCTGATCCATCAACGGGAAAAAGTTTTTTTGGAGGAATTGCGCTCTTTCAATAAAGAGACATGGAGAAACTGAGATTGATTAACCGCTCCTTCAATATAAGTAGTGTCTGCATATTGTGCTTCATGCTCCTTACATCGAGTTGCACGGAGAGGAAGGGAAGCCCGGTCGGGATCGAACTGATCGATGAGAAAGAGATGGGAGAAGGACCCATAGAGATTATGGTTTTTGCCGATCGAGACACTAGTTTTGATGAACAACTCAATGGAGGTGCATCACCACAGCTATTGGTAGGAAGTGAAGGAGAGACGATTTTGAGATCGTTGCTTCGGTTCGAGACCCTTCCGGAAGCGGATAGTATTCTCCGCGCTAACGTAAAACTCAGAAAATCCTCCGGGTATTCGATATCTTCTTTCGATGTCGTGGCATATACCCTGACAGAGGATTGGGATGAGATACAGGTAACCTGGGAAACGGCAGAAAACGACAGTTCAGGGGAGCCTGTGCCCTGGAGCCAATCCGGGGGGGATTTCGACCCTGTCGAAGTAGGGAGGTTCTACTTCAGTGATGATGATGAGGACACACTGTTCGAGATGAGTCTCGACACCGAATTGGTCAAAGGATGGATCGATGGGAGCGTTCAGAACAATGGCATCATATTGATTTCTTCCATGGAAGGCTCAGATTTTATGCTTTCCTCGTTGATATCGCGCCAGTCAACGGATGGAATTGGCGAACCATCGATCGAGGTCGAATATGTCACGGAGGAGAACCCGGATTCAACGTTGCTGGCGGAGTTTCTCGTCACAAACGACGCGTTCATCTATGATTTTCAAGGATCTGCAAACCCCTCAAGGCTTAAACTCGGGGATATCCCCAGTTTCAGGACGATGTTGAGTTTTGACCTGTCCGAGTTCGATTCCACGTGGACGATCATTCGTGCGGACCTGAACGTTAAATTCAGCGACACGACACATTATCACGACGAACTTGTTGCCGAAGCCATGGCGGTTCTCGATTCTGTCTGGATTGGATCAGATACGGAGATCGACAACGCGGTCCTGGGGAGTGTGACCATATCTCCTGGCGATAGCACCCTTGAGTTGAACCTCACCGGGATAGTCCAGCTATGGGTTTCGGGAGACTTTGAAAATTATGGAGTTATAATCAAGATGGGTCGTACGACCGACGTTTTCGGCTACCTGGAAACGCATGGTGTTGACACGCCTGAACAGGATAACAGGCCTTCTCTCAGATTGTATTACCATAAACCGGGGGGACCTCCTTTCGATCGAGAGAGAGTTGAAGAGAAGAAAATCTCGAGGGTGATGGAATGAATTGTCGATATGCCAGTCTTGCCATATTGCTCGTGCTGGTCCATTTAACCCGGCCCGAAATTACCGCGTGCGATTCGCTTTTTGCCATTGGCTCATTCGGCATGCCTGTTCTCCAGGCTGACGGGAGAGGGAGGGGAATGGGAGGAGTCTCGATCGCCACCAGAGGTGAGAATTTCTCTTCACTCAATCCGGCCTTGTTGTCACAGTTTCATCGCTCGGCCATTTCCGGGATGATCATACCGGGCTATTCTTTTCCCCGCGACCGTGCGTCGTCCAGCACCAACAGGTCATATGAATTCTCTTATCTTAAGCTTGTCTTCCCGTTTCCCGCGAAATTTGTTTTTTCCGCGGGGCTGAATCAGGTCCTCGATTTCGATTGGGAGGTGAGCCGTCCTTTCACTTTCCAGGGAGAGACATTGACAGAGACATTCCGGACTGCAGGTGCGATCTTCAAGGGACAATTGGCGATAGCGAGACCTGTTTTCCAAGGATTGAGAGCGGGCTTAGGATTCGATTTTTACCGTGGAGAGATCTCTGATGTCAGTGAGATGATCTTTCAGGGTACCGTTTATCCGTTCGGAACAGCGATAGATGTCGTGGATGAATATACCTACGAAACAAGCGCATTTGGAACGACGCTTGGTCTCCTTTACACTCCTCATGACGCCGTGCAGACCGGCTTTTATTACAAACCTGCCTACGATCTCGAGATGGATGAAAGATTCGAAACAAATTCAGGGACGTTGTCTCAACGAGCTCTCACTGCCAGCATGCCATCATCGTGGGGAATCGGACTTTCGTTAAAGTTGAAGAGAGGTCTTCTCCTGGCTTTTGATCACAACAGGACAGACTGGTCATCGTTCTCTATAGGTGATGATGACCCCGGTTTTCGTAAAGGAACAGACTACGCCATCGGGGTGGAATTTACTGCGGCGAGGCGCAGGGATGATTCCTGGTTGAAAAAGTCCGCCATTCGTAGTGGGTATAGGGTGAGAAAGTTGCCGATGAAAGTCGGTGGTGCTGGAGTCGACGAACGTGTCGTTACTGCAGGCTGGGGAGTGCCGATCGGGGGAGGAATCGGTCGATTTGATCTCGCCATAGAGATGGGAAGCAGGGGAGATATCGAAGAGAATGGGATGAGAGAACGGTTGGTCCGATTCGGGCTTTCCCTCTCTGCGTTCGAGAAGTGGGTTCCATTCGAGCGCAGGAGGAGGCGTTGATGAAAAGGACCAC